>JAUVBI010000196.1 GCA_030591305.1 Pseudomonadota bacterium | reverse complement strand
CATGACCACTGAGGTGATGTTGCGCTCGGTACTGTCGACAAGTTCAATGGTAATAACGGCTGAGGTGTCTGTGGCGGACAGGGTCATTAGTTCCTTTACACCGCCGGTGGTGATGCCGGTTTGTTTCCTGTAGCGGTCGTCCATAAACAGTGCAGCCTGCTCGATGCGCAGCGCGTAGTCATGGGTGGTTTGGTAGGCCGTCCCCGGAGGCATTTCCAGATTTATACGGATAATGTCTGAGGGGACATTGGGGAAAAATACAAAGCGCAACAGGCCGGCGGGCAACAGGGCAATGACCAGAATTAAAATTGCGGTGAAGCAGGCCATTGTGGTGTAGCGTTGTTTGATGGCGACGGCCAAAGTGCGCTTGTAATAGGTTTCGGAAAAAACTTTCAGGGCATTGGCGAACCAGCGCTGCACAGACTTAATGCCCCGTAAAACGGCCCATTGCCTCTTTTCCTCCCTGTTGATGACGGTGTGGCGCAGGTGCGCCGGTAGAATCAACTTTGTTTCTATCAGGGAAAACATCAGGCATAACATGACGATGGGCGCAATTTGGCCCAGCGCCCGGGCAAAGCCCTCGGTAAGAAATAGCAGCGGGGTAAAGGCGATAATAGTGGTGAGCACACCATATATTGTCGGCACGGCAACGCGCTGCACGCCGCGGATAACGCTGTCGACACCCTCTCCATCTGCCTCAACCTGCGCATAGGCGCTCTCCGCCGTGACAATTCCGTCGTCCACCAGAATTCCCAGCACGAGAAGAAATCCGAAGGTAGTAAGTACATTAATAGAGACATCCAGGCCCAGCATATTGATGCCTAGCAGCGTGCCAAGAATGGAAAATGGCACGCCAATAATGACCCAGAAAGCCAGGGACAAATCCAGGAACAGGGCCAGGGTTAAAACTACCAGTAAGCCTCCCTGGGCGGCACTTTTCAGCAATAGGTTGATGCGACCGCGAAGAATCTGGCTGGCGTCCAGCCAGGTTGTCAGCTCCACACCCGGTGGGAGTTGTTGCCGCTTCTGCTGCGCGTAGTTTTGCAGTTGGTCGGTAATTTTAAGTATATTCTGGCTGCGTACCTGCTCTACGAATAGAGACACACTGGGTTTTGAATTGAGCCTGCTGAGAATAGGCTGGTCCTCGAAAGCGTCCCTGACGGTGGCCACGTCCGCCAGGGTGATGCGGGTGCCGTCCGGCCTGCTGACAACCACCAGCGCGGCGAATTCATCACCGGTATAGGCCTGGCCCACCGAGCGCAGGGAAATTGTTCCCTGTTCTGTTCGCAGCTTGCCGCCCGGTAAATCTCGAGATTGATTGCGCACCGCATTGACGATGTCGTCAAAATGTAAGCCGTATCGGCGCAGGGCCTTGTCGGAAACCTCAATGGAGATTTCGTAGTCGCGTGCGCCAATGATGCTGACCTGGGTGATCTCGGGAAGCAGCAGAATTTCGTTGCGCATTTCCTCGGCCAGCTCCTTCAGCTGGCGTTCGCTGAGCGTACCGTAAATGCTCAGTTGCAGGGCACGGTTGCTGGACAGAACCTCTTCGACAATAGCGGGCTCGGCGTTGAGTGGAAAGGCCGAAATACCATCCACCCGAACCTTGACCTGGCTTAATGCCTTGGCCATGGGTATTCCGGTTTTAAGCTGCACGGTGACAACACCCAGGCCATCCTTTGACAGGGAGCTGACTTCATCAATGCCCTCAATGCCGAGAATTTCCTCCTCGATTTTGATAACAATGCCTTCTTCAACCTCTTCCGCTGAGCTGCCGGGATAGGGCACTGTGATGGTCAGCGTATCGGAAGGAAAGCTGGGGAAGGTTTCTTTGGGGATGTTGCCCAGGGAGATAAACCCTGAGAACATCACTAAAATCATTAGAAGGTTGGCCGCAATCGGGTTATTGGCCATCCATGCAATTACACCGCGTTGCTGCATGGTTTATTCCTCAGGTGCCGCTAGGGAGACGACCATACCCTCTACCATCAGGTCCAGGCGCGACAGTACCAGAACATCACCCCGGACAAGCCCCTCCTCGATAATGAGGCTGTCCTGCTCGCGTCTCAATACCGTTACGTCGCGCTTCTTTAGGCGGCCATCCTCGATCAGGAACACGAAGCTACCATTGTGCAGGGCCGACCGCGGGATGAGCACGGCGTCTGGAATATCGACGCCCTCAATCGTGGCATCTACAAATAATCCGACGGAAAATAACACCGAGTGAAGTTCACTGTTATAGGGTTCATTCACTTCAGCTACCAGGTGGAACACACGGGTCTGCTTGTCTACTCGTTTTTCCAGCCGGGCTATATGGCCTTTCCAGCGCAGTTCTGTGTTGCCGCGAACGGTGGTGAAAAGAACGCCGGGCGACTTGCCCTCGACGAGTTGATCTGACTGGAGAAAGGGAATATCCGAAGCCAGAATGGGCAGCCTGACCTCGGCAATATCAGTACCCAGCAGGCGCATCAGTGGCAGCCCCGCTGTCACATACTGGCCCAGGTCTACCTGCTTGGCGTCTATAATGGCATCAAATGGCGCTTTTATTTTGGTGTTCTCAAGATCTGCCAGGGCCTGCCGCAGGCGAGCTTCCTTTGCCCTGACGGTGGCCTCTGCCTCGTCGATGGCGGCGCGCATTATTACCACTTTGACTTCCGATAATCGAAGTTCTGCCCCCGCCAGTGCCGCGTGTGCGTCGGCAATGGCAGCTTCATAGTCGATGGGATCAATTTGCAACAGGATGGCTCCGGCAACTACCTGGCCGCCGGCAACAAATTGAGGAGAGACGGAGATAACCCGGCCAGACACTTCGCTGACCAGGTCAATTTCCTGCATGGCTTTTACTGTGCCCTGGGAGCGAATGTTAATGCTTAAGTTTGCCGGCTCAATCCGCAAAACCTCTACCTGGGGCGCCGCGTTGGCAGTTTCCCTGCGTGGCAGTTCCGCCCGTGAGCTGATCATCGCCCAGGAAAGCGCCAGTGCGATGAGAACGATAATAAATGGCATTGTGAGTTTTAAAATCAGGTTTTTCATGGGCGAAGAGGTATCAGTTTTGCGACAAAAAATTTGCACGGGGGAAATAAAAAGGACGTATAGTATACAGTTAATCAACTCTGCTTGGAGAAATGGATGATAAACTCGAGAATTAAACAGTGGGCAGTGTTTTGTGGCTTCGTTATTTCCGTATTTGCCAGCCAGAGTATTTTAGCCGCAGTAACCGTTCCGGCCGGTACCAGCTTCCTGGTAAGAACCAGCCAGACGCTCAGCACCGACCAGATTAGTTCGGGTTATAGATTCACTGCCAGGCTGGAGGCAGACCTGGTCGCCGATGGGCAGGTCGTCGCGCCCAGAGGCAGTACAGTCTACGGCATCGTCACCCAGGCCAAGAAGTCCCGGCGTGCGTCTGGCACAGCCAGCCTCAGGTTTACCATGACTGACATTATGATTAACAATCAAATGAAGCCAATTGTGACCAATGAAGTGGGCGGCGAGTCAGCTAATACGGCGGGGAAAACAGCGGGTACCACTGCACGTTCAGCCGCTATCGGTGGTTTGATAAACGGTAGTAAGGGCGCCAAGGATGGCGCGAAAGTTGGCCTGGGTGTGTCTTTGCTCAGTAGAGGTAATGCGGCGACCATACCTTCGGGTTCACTGCTCGATTTTCGCCTGCAGCAACCGTTCAGTAGCTAGAATTTGGAGTCTTTGTGAATAATATTAATGTGTTACGAAAACTTGGTGTTGCTGCATGTGCAATCTGCGCAGGTCTGGCATCCGGTCATGCAGCAGCGGAGAACCCCGGCGGCTGGGAGTATTCCGTTGCCCCGCTCTTTGTCTGGGGAAAGAGCGTTCAAGGGACATCCGGGCTTGGCCCAGCTGAATCGGAGCTGGACCTGGATTTCAAAGACGACATCCTTGAGAACCTGGACGGGGCTTTTGCTATCCATATGGAAGCCACCCAGGGTGATTTATCGTTTTTTGCAGAGTATAACTATGCCAAACTGGACCCCGGTGTTGACGTGCATATTGGGCCCATTCCCGTAGAGGTAAGTGTCGACTTCAAGGATGTACTGTGGGAGGCAGGTGTACGCTACGTGGTGGCGAATACAGGCTCTACCCAGTGGCGGGTATTCGGTGGTATTCGTGGTTTCGACCAGGACATTGACGTCAAAATTGCCGGCCAGGGTCCATTGGGAAAAGAGCTCAAAGTTTCCGGTGGTGACGACTGGTGGCATGGCTTTGGCGGTGTGGGTGTGACGACAAAACTTTCCCAGAGCTGGCGCCTGGTGGCAAACGCAGATATGGGCTACAAAAGCTCCGATAACAAATCTTTTAATGTCCTGGGTGTGTTCGACTACCGATTCCGGGAATGGGGTTCGTTTTTCGTTGGTTACCGATATATCGAAATCGATTTCCACAATGGTAAAGCCTCAACACAAACCTACTTTTTTGATGGCGACCAGCAAGGGCCCTTGCTGGGTGTAAATTTCTATTTTTAGGGGAAATGATGAAAGACTATAGGACTATATTTGTGGCCCTGGTTCTAACCGGTATGGGTTTACCGGCCCAGGCAGAGTCAGAACATCCACAGCTAAGCAACAAGCACACCTTCATTATCGGTGGTTTCCGAGAGAGCGTAGATGGTGAGCTCTATGCCCAGGCGGATGGACGGTCCAAGAGGGCCATCGACTTTGGCGACCTGGATATTGATGACACCCAGAGCAGCTATATGGTGGAATATCGATACCGTCTCAACGAAAAGTGGTTGTTTACTGTTAGTGCATATGAGTTTGATACAACCGGAAAGATAGAAGCTGCTCGTGAATTTGAATATGACGGCGTGGTGTTTGAAGCGGGGGCCAGCCTGAAAACGACCCTAAAGGTAGATACCTATATGCTTGAGGCACTTTACAGTGTTTACAAAACCGACAAGGCGGAAATTCATGTGGGGGGCGGTCTGCATCTGTTTGATTTCAGTACCACGATAGAGGCCAGGGTCTTTGTGGGTGATCAAGAGCGCACTGGCAGTGAAGGCAGCGACGATATACTCGCGCCACTGCCCAATTTACGCGCCCAGGGTTTTTATGCATTTACGCCGAAGTGGGCTGTCGCGGGAGCTGTCGGCTGGTTGAGTGCCAACTATGGAGATTATGAGGGTTCCTTCATTTATGTGCATGCCCGGACAACGTATCGCATTACTGAGCGCTTCGGTGTGGGCCTCGGATATCAATATGTGGATGTAGACCTGATTCACAACAAGAGTAATGGTGAAGCTGGTTTCGATATTCAGTTCAGTGGCCCGACGGCCAGCCTGTCATACAGTTTCTAGAGTAACTAACTCAGAAGCCGGTATTGCGCCTCAACACAATTCCTCCGGAGCCCACCGCATAAATACTTCCATCCGTAACCGCAACGGCCTGTAATGTATTCTCACAATTACTTTGTTCGGGTTCCCAGATTCCATCGCAGTTACACAAGATAGTACCGTTGGAGCCCACGACATAAAATACGTCGCCGTCGCCCGCCACGGCGTGCAAGTCACTGCGTACCCCGGAGAATTCCCGATGCCAGGTATTGTCTTCAAAACGAATCAGGGTGCCGGCAAGTCCGGCTATGTAGAGCTTGCTAAGCCCCGACCCGTGTACGCCGTATAAATCCTGTTCAGTGCCGGCGCCAAATGACTTCCAGTGTTCGCCATTCCAGCGCAATACAATGCCACGTCAACTTCTATTTTTGAGACGGGGACCGTTGACAGGTTGAGTGCCAGCTATGAAGATTATGAGGGTAACTTCACCTATGCCCCTGTACGAACCATGTATCGCTTTACAGAGCGAATTGGTATAGATTTAGGTTCCGGTTCGCTAGCATGTGGATGTCGATCTGGTGAAAGACAAAAATCACGGAGAAGCTGCCTTCAATTTTCAATTTGAAGGTTCCACTTTCTATTTTACGTATAACTTGTAGGAGAATTGAGTATGGTTG
>JAUVBI010000019.1 GCA_030591305.1 Pseudomonadota bacterium | reverse complement strand
TTGGCCTTCAGGTAATTATCGAGGGTGAAATCTTCCAAAACGGGGTTTTCAGGGCTTAGAATGCAGGAAAAAGTGTCATCCCAGAGGTGAATCTGGTGGAAAGACTGGGGCATGGAATCGAAACGGTTAATCACCATGTCGACTTTGCCCCGTTCCACATCCAGGAAGCTGACATCGCTGGGGGTCATGATATCCAAAGTCAGCCCGGGGGCAAGCGTGCGCAGTTGGCCCAATACCGTGGGTAGCAGCGTGGACTCCGCGTAGTCGCTGGCCATGATGCGAAATACCCGCTGGGCCTCCATTGGCTCGAAGGCCGCTGTGGGCTGTACAGCCTGATCGATAGTCTTCAACACCTCCCGCACAATGGGCTCGAGTTCGAGGGCGCGCTCGGTGGGTGTCATACCGTCACTGGTGCGTACCAACAGGGGGTCATTGAACAGTTCGCGCAACCGGCGCAGGCCGTTGCTCATAGCGGGCTGGGACAGGTTTAACTGGTTGGCCGCCTGGGTGACATTGCGCTCACGCAACAGGGCGTCCAGGTAGACCAGCAGGTTGAGGTCGATTCGGTTGATATTCACGGAGGCGGTCTCGTTACATTCATTGTGTGAATGATAATGATAGCAGTTATTGACCGGGGGAATTATACTCCTGCCGATAAAAGTTTTTCAGGTTAGCCCTATGACCAAGGTTTCAACGCCCGATTTAACAGATGCCCACACCGAAGCGCGGGCTATCGAGTTACAGTTCTCAAATTTTGGAGCCAGAAAACAATTTTTTGGCGCTGCAGTGACCATAAAATGCCACGAGGACAACTCTCTGGTAAAAGCCTGTGTGGCGGAAGAGGGCCTGAACCGCGTTATTGTTGTCGATGGCGGCGGGTCGCTGCGCCGTGCCCTGTTGGGGGATATGCTGGCCGAGACGGCGGTTGAAAATGGTTGGGCCGGGCTGGTTATCAACGGTGCGATTCGAGACGTTGATGAAATCGGACGTATTGAGCTGGGCGTTCAGGCCCTGGGTTGCTGCCCCATAAAAACCGAGAAGCTGGGTGTAGGCCAGCGGGATATTGTGCTGAATATTGGCGGTGTGGTTATTTCTCCGGGGGATTATATTTATGCGGATAACAATGGTGTGATCATCAGCGGCAAACCCCTGCTCTGAACGGGCACCTATACCAGACGCATGGATAAATCCATCGCCTTGCAATTTTTGGTTAGCGCCCCTATGGAGATATAATCTACACCGGTCTGTGCAATGTCCCTGAGCGTGCTCTCGGTAACATTGCCCGAGGCCTCCAACTCAACGCGGCCAGCGGAGAGTTCTACCGCCCTGGTCATTTGCTCCAGGCTAAAATTATCCAGCATGATGCGGTCACAGTCAGCGGCCAGTGCCTGGTTCAATTCGTCGAATGTCTCGACTTCAATTTCCAACAGTTTTTCCGGGGCGAGTTCACGCGCGCGGGCCGCGGCATTGGCTATACCGCCACAGGCGTTGATGTGGTTCTCCTTCACCAGAAAGGCATCAAAAAGTCCAATTCTGTGGTTGTAACAGGAGCCGCAACTGACGGCATATTTTTGCGCCATTCGCAGCCCTGGCAGGGTCTTTCGTGTGTCCAGTAACTTCACCCCTGTTCCGGCCACCCTATCCGCCAGTTGCTGGCAGGCGGTAGCCGTACCGGATAATAACTGTAAAAAATTTAATGCACTGCGCTCTGCTGTCAGCAAACTGCGGGCTGGCCCACTTGCACAGAACAAGATGTCATTGGCCTTGACCTGGTCGCCATCCTCCACCGACCAGTCCACGGTAATCCCCGGGTCTACAGCCGTGAATACTTCATTCACCCAGGCCTTGCCGCAGATTATCCCCACCTCCCTGCTGATAACTCGCGCCGTGGCCATGGTGTCTGCGGGGATGAGTTCTGCGGTAATATCCCCGCTACCGATATCCTCCGCCAGGGCGGCACGAACGTTGGCTTTAATATCTTCAATATTGACATTCAGTCGTTTGGGCATAGTAATTTTGAGGTGAATAATACAGTGGGGGGGATTGTACCAGCTACACGGGAGCAGGGAAGCCGGGCGACAATTAAGATGTCGTGAGTATGTGGCATCCCTATAGGGGCTTCGTATATGATTACTATAAGTATCCATAGGTTGGCGTATGTCATACACCGTGAAAAAGGGTTGGATTGAGCAGGCGAGGTTTTCTCCTTCAGCTAATTTTGGGCCTCGTCCCCAGGACTGTGATATCGACCTCCTGGTTATACATAATATTTCATTGCCACCTGGTCAGTATGAGGGGAACTGTATAGAGCAATTTTTTACCAATTGCCTGGACTGGAAAGAACATGAATACTTCTCCCGAATTGAGGGAGTGCAGGTTTCCGCTCACTTGCTTATTCGCCGCAGCGGGGAGCTGATACAGTTTGTCAGCCTGGAGGACAGGGCATGGCACGCGGGGAAATCCTGTATTGGGGCGCGTCAAGAGTGCAATGATTTCAGTATCGGTATCGAGTTGGAGGGGACTGATAATGACCCTTACACCGATGAGCAATACCGCGTTTTACAGGGGGCCACCGAGGCCCTGCTGCGTGAATACCCAAAAATGACAGCCAAGGGTATTGTTGGGCACAGTGATATAGCGCCGGGTAGAAAAACCGATCCCGGTCCCTCATTTGATTGGTTTCGGTACCGCAATTCACTGACAGAAGCAGGGGGTAGTGCATGAGTTTTCTGGCGATGATTGTGGTGCTTGTGTCGCTGTAACGGTGATTCTGCAACTTTAGTCTCGCTTTTCGAGATAACTGCTAAGCTTAGAGTTACCCGAAAATATTGCAGGTGGAAATACTGATGCCACAGCAAGTAGACCCAGATCAAACACTGCCCTCGGTTGTCGCCTCTCCCGCGCGGGCCGGGCAGCAGAAGGAACTGACTTTAACCATTGTTTTTCATCCGGATACCAGCCGGATAGGTGAATCCGCACAGTTTGAAAAATTTCCCGGGGAGAGCTCCAGAATACTGGGTCGACAGACGCCCGATTTCAAGCGTAGGGGTGAAAAAGCACCTGCACAGCCTTTAGATGAGCTCTATGTGAGCAAGGAGGCACTGCGAATACACTATATTCATGGTGCCGTGATTGTGGAGAAAGATTCATCTTCCAGTCGCGCTCAGGTCGATGGCCGGGAATTGAGTGGTAAAATGCGGCTTTCCAGTGCACAGCTAGGGGTGGGTGTCCCCATCGTCATGGGGGGGCGGGTTGTGCTTTTACTGCGACGGACAGCACCGTTCAATTCTTTCGGGGGCTATTCTCAGTCCTGCGATGCTATGTTGGGCAGCAGTGCTTACATGGATAAATTGAAAGAGCAGATATCCTTACTTGCTAAAACGAATCTGGATGTTTTGATTCGCGGTGAGACCGGTACGGGCAAAGAATTGGTTGCCGATGCTGTGCATGGGGCGAGTGATCAGGCGTCAAAGACAATGATAGCGGTGAATATGGCGGCTATTCCCGCCACCCTCGCACCCACTTTGTTATTTGGTGGCGCCAAAGGTGCTTTCACCGGCGCAGATAAAGCAACTGCGGGGTACTTTGGGCAGGCCGAGGGCGGCACCTTGTTTCTCGATGAAATAGGTGACACTCCACCGGAGGTGCAAGCTCAGCTCTTGCGGGCGCTGCAGCAGCGTGAGGTGCAGGTTGTTGGCGGGCCGGTCAGAAAAGTAAACCTTCGCATCATCTCTGCCACTGATGCTCAATTGGATGATCGGGCCTGCAATTTCAAGGCGGCTCTACGTCACCGCCTGGCGGAGTCAGAGATTGTGCTATTGCCTCTGAGGCAGCATCCCGAGGATATCGGGGAGTTGTTGTTCATTTTTCTAAAAAATAGCATGTCGGCACTGGGGTGTGGACACGTTTTACCCGGGTGTGGCGCCCGGGCCAACGAAATTGCCATGTGGGCTGAACTGTTTAATCAATTTGTCATGTATTCCTGGCCGGGAAATATTCGAGAGCTCAGTAACTATGCGCAGCAGGTGGCCCTGGCCAGTGAGGTTTCAGCCGTCATCCCAGACACCATATTTGTCCGTCTGTCCGAGTCCAATACAGTCGTTTGCGCAGACAATCCACCCAAGGGTGAAGCATGTGGTGCAAAACCGGACGATTATTCCGAGCAGGAGTTTTTGGAGGGCTATAAAAAAGCGCGGTATGAGGTGTTGCGGACAGCCCGTCAAATGGGAATTTCGAGGCAGGCGGTATATCGTCGTATTTTTGAGTCTCCCAAGCTGTGCCTGGCCAATGAGCTATCCGATGAGCAGATTCGAGTTGCTCTAGCGAACTACGGGGACGACCTGACTGCCACTGCCATGCAGTTAAAGGTTTCAAGAACGGCACTGCGGGAACGCATTCGCCGCGTATTGCCAGCGGGAACCGAGTGACGGGGAGGAGATGCCGCGCAGTACACATATAGGCCCCTACCGTATCCTTCGTTTGATTAATCAGGGGGGGCAGGGAACGGTATATTTGGGTTTTGATGACCGCTTGCACCGACGCGTAGCAATAAAAATTTATCGCCTGCCCAGGGATAAGCTTGAGAGGCGGGGTCTGTTATGCGAGGCGCAACTGGTGGCCAGCATTCAGAGTTCGAAGGTCGTGCAGATATATGACCTCATTGTAGCCAGTGATCACGTGGCCCTCATCATGGAGTACGTCCCCGGCTGTGACCTGGAGGAGTTTCTGACGAATGGGCAGCCCTGTCTCGCCAGTATCGTGTCGATATGTATTGATGTAGCGGGTGCATTGGCCGCGGCTCGACAGCAAGGTATTGTTCATGGCGATTTGAAAGCCAGCAATATTCTCATCACAGAGCAGGGTCGGATTAAACTCACGGATTTTGGTATTGCCCGGGGAGAGGGAACCCTGGATCTACATAAAACATCTGCCAGCTTGTCCTGTGTTTCACCGGAACAATACCGGGGGGAAGCACTGGATGTACGGTCAGACCTGTTTGCCCTGGGGTGTCTTTTGTATCGACTGCTGACCAGAAAACAGGCCTTTATTCATTCTGGTGAGTTGGATAGTGAGAGCCTGCTGACAGGCTCGCCACCGTCGATGGAAGAACTGACTCCCACATCGTTAATCGTACCTGCGGAACTGAGTGAATTACTCGCGGCGCTATTACAAAAGGCTCCCGATGATAGGCCGGGGAATACACATGAGGTTAGAAATATCTTGCGGGCCATATCCAGGGATATTCCCTTATGTGTCGGTAACACCCTGTTGCATGAGGCGAGAATGTTCTTTCGAAAAGAGTCTGTTGAAGACGTGCCGCCTCTGATTCCCGGTGACCTTACACGTAACGGTCGCTCAAATATGCAGGGCAACCGGTTTGGTTTTTGGCCGGACATGCCAGCCGGACGGCAGGCATTAACAATGGTGTTGGTCGCACTTATTGGCTTTGGTCTGTTAGGCAGTGTGCTAGTGCAGGCTTTTTTCACTGAAAAAATTTATTTGAGGATAGAGGTTCCACGCTTTCATGTGGACACCGCCGCTGAGTTTCCCAAAGAAATATCCAGTCGCTGGTTGGTCGGCGAAATTGAAAAGGCTGTGGGCGATCAACGGACTAAAGTCAGCGTTGCAGGTGGCCTGGCAGCCAAGACGAATAAAACCTTTTATTCCAGGGGCCTGGACACCGGTCCGGATAATGACAGGGAAAGTGCCCCTTTACGCATATTGAGCGAACTGCGTTGCATAGACCAGCTGTGCCTGTTGGTTCTGGCAATTGAAAAAGAGGGCTTGCGATTGACTGGGCAGGAAGCGATATTTGCCAGTATGCCCATATCCCAATGGAATGAGGCGGTACGGAGTTTGACCCTTGCGCTACTAAAGCAAAGTAAATGAGCGTTAATTATTCATTTTGTCGCACTGTAAAATACCTTCGTAGACAGCCCTGCTGCCGGGAGTGGCCACGTGGTAATGTTTGGCCAGTTTGAGAAAATAGCCGGATATATATTCATTTTCTGTACGTCGGCCAGCCAGGACATCCTGTAGCATCGACGAGCGATTATCGCGAGTTTCAGTAATAACGGTACTCACCCAGCTGTGAATATTGTCTGCGGCTTCGTGAAAGCCAGCGGCCAGGCTAACCCGGGCAATTTCATCACACAACTGATGCACTAGTTTGGCTAACTCAGGTCTTTCGGAAAGCTCGCCGTTAGTGCATTCATGCAGTGCGCTCAAGGGGTTTATTGCACAGTTCACGGCCAGTTTTCGCCAGAGACTTTGCTCTATATCGGTCTCCCAGATGCAGGGCAGGTCGATACCTGCCCAATCATCGAACCAGGGGGGCGGCTTTTCTACGTTGGTCTGTCCCAGCCGTGTAAGTCCATTCCCCGCATGGCAAAAATGATCTGTGCTTTGTTCTGTGTCCAGCCTGTAGACGCCCTGGGTGGTTGTTCCCGCAGTGAACTGGAAATCTGGGAAATTCGACTGGAGATCGTCCATAAAACCCAGGCCGTTGACCAGCAATACGATGTGGCTGCTTGTGCTCAGACGGTGTTCAAGCTCTGCCACGGCAGTTAACACGTTGTAGGCCTTGGTGGTCACCAGCAAGTGGCTGATGGCATCGGCCTCGGCGTTAACGGATACGGGAAATGTTATTGTCTCAGTGATGCCATTTCTGTCGATGCTGATATCAATGCCCTCGTCAACCAGGCGCTCATGCTGACGGCCACTTCTGCATAGCACAGTGGTTGGAACCCCCGCGCGGTGCAGGGAGGCTGCAAACAGTGAACCAATAGCGCCTGCGCCCAGGATGTGCCAGCAATTTGTCATTAGTCAGAGATATTTCAGTATCGGGATTGTAAACTGTAGCAGGCACATTAGACTGTGTCTCCCACTGGAATGTAAAGACAGAGAGTATCTACTATGCCATCTTTTGACATTGTATCGGAGGTTGATGTGCACGAGTTGACCAATGCGGTCGACCAGGCCGGGCGAATTATTGCCAACCGCTTTGACTTCAAGGGCGTCGATGCTTCATTCAAGCGTGATGAGCACACCATTGTTATCACCGCTGAGGCGGACTTCCAGGTCACCCAGATGGAGGATATGTTGCGCACTGCGCTGATGAAATGCGGTATTGATCCAGCCGCCATGGATCTATCCGACCCGGTACCCTCGGGTAAAACGGTTAGCCAGACTGCGGTGTTACGCAATGGCCTGGATAGCGGGCAGTGTCGATTGATAGTTAAAAGTATCAAGGAGAGCAAGCTGAAGGTACAGACCCAGGTGCAGGGTGAGCAGGTGCGAGTGACAGGAAAGAAGCGTGATGATTTACAAAAGGTAATGGCGTTACTGCGAGAAGGAGACTTTGACGCTCCGCTGCAGTTTAGTAATTTCCGAGATTGAGTGTTTGCTGCAGTTCCCGAAGGCGCTGATCTATGGCCTCGGACGTGTTGGCCAGATACCACAAAATCTCCAGGTATTGGTATAGCACACAATGTTGTGAAAATTTCAGTGATTCCCCGGGCGTTGCCTCGCGCTCCAGATAAGCGGTCAGCAGTTCCTGTTTTTGCCCGCTGTCCAGGCGGTCTCCAATGGCAACCACAGCCAGGTCAAACCACAAACTCCCCATGGCGCAGTATTCCCAGTCGATGGCCCGAAGTTTCTTGCCGCTGACGATGCGATTTTCGGCCAGCAGATCGTTGTGGCAGGGCACGGGTGTATCGTCATTGTCGATCAATAAGTTCAGCAGGCTTAATATACTTTCACGGCAGGCAGCCATGATAGCGGGTAACTCCCGCTTCCGGTGCTCCACTTGCTTTTCGTAGCGGGTGATTCGCTCACGTAAATCCAGGCGGTGGTGAAATGCCGGCAATTGATGGATGTTACGAAGTAGGGCTGCCGTTTGGGAAAGGTTATTTGCGGGGTGGTCATCCGGGGGCAGGTAATCGCAAACCAGCACACCTAACTCAGGGTTGTAGTATCTGGGGCAGGGCGCCAGGTCGGCCATGTGAGCGCAATGCAGCACGCGCCACTCCCAGGGCCGTGAGAGGCTGTTGTTGGTGGCGTTGACACCATCGATTCGAATAACGAAACGCTGTTCCGCCGCCACCAGCACACTGTGATTACTGAGCCCCGAGTCGAACGTGGAGACAACTCGGGGCGGGCCCGACAGGGGTGGGTCACACTGCCACTGACGCCATTGGTTTAATGTTTGATCCAGCTTTAACTGGATGCTTTGCGGTAGTGTCGCAGCCATTTTCGATATCCAAATATCACGATGACCAGATAGGCCAGGAACAGGACAGCGGTCAGGTAGAGACCGCGGTCCAGATAGAGGTAGATTGAAACGCTATCGATCACCAGCCAGTATAACCAGTTTTCCAGAATTTTTCGTGTGACCATCCAGGTAGTTAAAATGCTACCCCATGTGGTGAATGAGTCCAGCAGGGGTAGTGCGGCATGGGTATAGTTTTTGAGTAGTGCCGCGCTTAGCACTGAAGCCAGTATGACCCCGGCGATTGCCAGAAGGTGCTTGCGCAAGGGCCAGGTGCTTATTGGAAGTTCGGCTGCTGCCCCTGTGGCGTTGCTGCCTCCGCGTTGCCATTGCCACCATCCGTACATAGCCATTACAAGGTAGTAACCCTGCAGGGCAGATTCCATCAGGAGGTTTACCTGCCAGAACAGGACCAGGAATATCGCGCTGCTGATAAAGGCTGCGTACCAACACCACAGGCTTTCGCGCACTGCCAGCAACAGGTAGATAATACCCAGGAGCACGGCGACAAGTTCCCAGCCGGACATGGCCTGCAGTGCCTCCGCCAAGTTGTTTCCCCAGACTTCCATGATGCTAAAAATTATAACTGGCGCTGACGCCGACCACCCGGGGGTCGCCCAGCTGGTAGTAGGGCTCCAGCGCGTATTCCTTGCGTGGGTCATTGCCAAAGCTGCCAAAACCACGGACGCTGACATTCTCATCGGTAAGATTTCGAACCCACAGGGCGGCAGACCAGTGCTGTGCGCTATAGCCCAGTCGGGCGTGAAGCAGGTTGTGGCTGGGCGCTTTTACCGGATGCCTGTCGGAAAAGTAATAGTCATCTTTGCCCTCGATGTCCAGTCGTGCATAAAAGTCACTGCCGAAGTCCAAACGGCCACCTATGGCGTACTGGTAGGCGGGTGCCTGGGCCTGATCGCGACCGGATAGGTCTTCTCCATCGGCGTTGATGTATTTATCAAACTCGGCATGAAGGAGACCGAGGTTGGCATAAACGCTCAGGTGCTCGGATACTATCCAGTCGACCTCCAGCTCGGCGCCATAGTTGTTCCCTCTGGCGGCATTATTGGTGTAATCGATGAATGCGCTGCTGCCGTCTTCCCGGGGAATGACCAGAGAGCCTCTTACCTGCTGGTCTTCCCTGTCCATGTAGAACAGAGCGAGCCGGGTTTGCAGGGCGTTTCCTGCGAAGCTGGATTTAATTCCGGCCTCGTAATTGATCAGGAACTCCTCGTCGAATGCCCGTAGGTCTCGTAACTGGTCGAGAATGTCGGGGTCATCAGTGCTGTTCATGCTGGCTAGAATATTGGCATTTACACCATTGGCACGGTAGCCCCGTGATACCCCCAGGTACATCAGCGTATCGTCTGACCCGGAGTACTCTAATACGAGCTTACCGCCCCACAGGTTTTTTTCGGGATTACTGTTGACATCATTACTGTCGCTGTAGTCAGTTCGACGTTGCTCCAGGCGCAGCCCAACGGTTGCCCGCCAGTGTTCATTGAATTCGCTGTCCAGTTGACCAAACAGCGCCAGTGTTTCAGTATCATAGTCGCTTGAAAAGTCTTGTTCCAGGTAGCTATAGCGGCGCCTGAGACCCTCCTCATTTTGCAGGAAATACGCGCCGATAACCCAGTCGGTACTGTCGTTGAGCAGCCGGGATTGCTCATTTGAAAGAAAACGCAGCTGTGCACTGACGCTGTCCCTGTTGCGTAAATATTGATCAAAGGAAGAGTATTCCCAACCCGGCGCGATGCCGACAAAGCTCCAGTCCTCATCGTAGCTATAGTCGGTTTCAGAACTGGCATAGGTCATTGACGCCTCCATATCGAGCGCCTGTGCTTCCCTGTGCCAGTTGAGCCCCAGGGCCTTTGATACCTGTTCATCCTGACCCGGTTGGTCAGACAGGGTGTGGCGTGTATTGTCCAGAGAAAAAGTATCGTAGCCATTCTCTACATCGATATAGAGTGCGGTTATGTCGAGTGTGTTGGAAGCATCGGCCAACCAGCGTAGTTTTCCTCGAAGGCTGGTTTCGTCGCGATTGTTGGTGTCGTCCCTGTCCAGGTAATCGTTCTCGATGAAGCCGTCACTCTGGTAGGTGTTCAGTGCCAACCTGTATAGCAACTGATCTGCAATCAAAGGCCCGGTTCCGACGAGTCCGAAATTCAGTGTATTGTACTGGGCGGCGGTGGCCTCCACTCTCAAGGAGGGGTCGGGCTGGGGCTGGCCTGTACGAATATTGATCAGTCCTGCGAGGGCATTGGCACCGTGTAGTGTGCCCTGGGGACCGCGAAGAATTTCTACCTGGTCTACGTCAAACAGCGTGCCTATGGTTCCTATGCCGCTGAAATCTATATCATCTATGACAAAACCAATAGAAGGATTCAGGGGTTCCTGAAACTGGCTTCGCTCGCCAATGCCGCGAATCTGGTAGTAGCGCGCCCGGGAGGAACCACTGGAGAAATTGACATTTGGTGCTATATTCAGCACTTCCTCCAGATGTTGCGCCGCCCTTTGATGAATGTCATCTGCGGTAACTACACTGATACTGGAGGCCTGGTCTTGCAGGGCTATGGGTCGAAATTCTGCCGTGATCAAGATTTCGGCCAGCTCTTTGGCGGGAGCGTGGCTGACGGGAAGTAGCACGCCCAGTGCTATGAATGCCTGTAAAGATGGTACTTTCACGGGGGCTCTCTCCTTAAAAGCGAAATATTGGAGAACCGGTAGGACGTGCGTTTTGGTCTAAGTAGGTATTACCTATCCCTACGCCGGTTCTAACCGGATCAGGTTCAAAGGGTTTGCCGAACAGGCATCTCAGGCTACTGCCACCCCCAGGTTTGCATCGTGAGTATAGGGTGCTTACACTAGCAAGCCAAGAGAATAATAGAACATCGTTGCGGCCTGGGGCTCAAGTGTCCAAATGACCGCATTCGATCAAAGACTATGACGATAAAAGGCTATGACCATTAGAGACGATAACAATAACAATAACGACAAAGACGAGCTGGGTAACGAGGAGATACAGGGTGCTCCGCCTGCCGCATCTCGGGAAGAGGCTAGAGAGAAACGGCTGACCGAGCGGTTGGATATCAATCGCTATCTGTTGTTGCAGGCCCGGCAACTGGAGATAATGCTGCTGTCAGCGGCCAGCTTGAATACGTTGCTGGAGGTGTTACTTGTGAGTATACCTCGACACTTTTCATTTAGTGTTTCGGAGCTGTGGCTATACGACCCTGAAAATAGGCTTGAGAATTTAATTGTCGGTGGAGAGCGTTATGGCCGACACCTGCAGCTGCGCGCCGAAGTATTCTCAATGCAGGAACTATACGATATCGAGCCCGATATCACCGTGATTGATGCAACAGATTCCAGAATGTTTGAGGTGTTGAAAACCGACCATGGTATCGACCACGCGCTTTTAATGCCCCTGATGGATTCCGGGCGACTGATGGGAAGCTTTCACTGTGGCTTGTCCGATATGTCGTTGTTTCCAGGCTCTGCGGAGGAAGACCTTGTCGCGCATCTGGCGGCCTTGATATCTGTCTGTTTGAAGAACGCGATAAGCCGAGAGGAAATATCTCAGTTGAGTATGCTGGACCCTCTCACGCATATGAGCAATCCCCGTGGGTTTGAGAGGGACTTGACCCGGGAAATTTCCCGGGCCCAGCGTGTCCGGCAACCCATGACTCTGCTCAAGATGGAGGTCGATGAATTTACAGACTTGTGTCAACAGCACGGTGAAAGCAGCTGCCAATTTGTGATCAAAAAAGTAACCCAGCGAGTGATTTCTGATTTGCGCGCCACTGACTACATGGCGCGACTGTCGAGTTCGGTGCTGTATGTAATAGTACCTGGATGTGGAGAAATGAAAGCCAGTGAAATTGCCGAGCGTATGCGCGAGGATCTCGAGAATTTTGCGATTGATGATGGCCGGGGTGCTATCTTACACGTCACACTCAGTATTGGCCTGGTAACCTGGGAGCCAGAGCATTACCCCGCGGTCGATATGCTTCGACTGGCAGGGCAAATTCAGAGCGTGGCAGGTAAGGCGCTACAATCTTCTCAGTCCAGGAATGGTAATCAAGTTTCCATTTCCAGGCTTAGTACATTGATGGTGTGAGACGGATGAGGGTGGGTAGTTAACAGTGAGCAGTCTGCAAAGTTTATTTAAGAACAATCGGCAATGGGCCGAAAGTATTCATTCCAGCGACCCCACTTTTTTTGAAAAATTGGCGGCACAACAAAGCCCGGAGTACTTGTGGATTGGTTGCTCCGATAGCCGGGTACCTGCTAATCAAATAGTAGGTCTCCTGCCCGGCGAGGTGTTTGTTCACCGTAACGTTGCTAATATGGTCGTCCATACGGACTTTAATTGCCTGACTGTGCTGCAGTATGCCATCGAGGTTTTGCAGGTTAAGCATGTTATTATAGTTGGACATTACAACTGTGGCGGGGTGCTTGCCGCCTATGAAAACACAGACAATGGTATGATTGATAACTGGTTGCGCAACATCAAAGATGTGCAATATACGCACCGCAAGCAAATTGATGCGCTGGAAGATAAAGATGCCAGGGTCGATTTACTGTGCGAACTCAATGTGATGACTCAGGTTGCCAATGTCTGTCATACGTCTATTGTACAGAAAGCGTGGTCGGGCGATCAGGAAGTGGACGTACACGGTTGGATATATAGCCTGAAGGATGGCTTGCTGAAGGATTTGGGTTGCTCGGTGAATGGGCCCGAGCAGATTCCTGAGATCTATCGGATATTATCCCGGGAGGACTGATGTCGCCCCTGTTTTTCTATGCGACAGCTTACTCATGAACAACCTGTTGTTGATACTTCTATTTGTCTTCAGTGGCATCGCTTTGATGGTTGTGCTGGGTGAGCGGTTTGGTAAACCTGCCGACCCTCGGCGTATGGCGCAATTGCGCCGCTGGCTGCTGCCTCTGGTGGGACTGAGTCTGGTTCTATCACTGGCTCAACACTATTGGTAAACCTGTAGTGCCCTCGGTACCGCCCGTAAGGGTGATATGCTGAACCCTGTGAGCTGTCAAACTGTTTGAAAACAATTCGTACGTACACTTAAGAGAACAAAGGAGAGAAAAATGGCTGAGCAAAAAGCAACCAATGTCCATTGGCATGAAGGTGATATAACCCGGGAGCACAGGGCGAAACTGGTGGGTCACAAGGGTGCGACACTCTGGTTTACCGGTTTGTCCGGCAGCGGAAAAAGTACTGTGGCGGTAGAGTTGGAAGGTGTATTGAGTGAGTTAGGTGTGCTCAGCTATCGACTCGATGGAGACAATGTTCGCCTGGGTATCAACAAGAATCTGGGGTTCAGCGCCGAAGATAGAACAGAGAATATCCGTCGTATTGGAGAAATCGCCAAATTATTTGTCGATACCGGTGTTATCGCCCTGAGCAGCTTTATCAGCCCCTACGCGGCAGATCGTGATCAGGTGCGTGCCCTGCATGAAGAGGCCGACATGGATTTTATCGAAATCTTTGTAGATTGTTCTCTGGAGGTGGCCGAGAGTCGCGACCCCAAGGGTCTGTACAAAAAAGCAAGAGCGGGAGAGATTAAAAACTTTACCGGCATTGATGACCCCTATGAGGCGCCACCCCGGGCTGAAATCCATTTGCACTCAGACCAACAATCCCTGACCGAAGAAGTCGATATCATAGTGGCAATGCTGCGCGAACGCGGCATTATCAAGGCCTGAATACACAGTACAAAACGGAGAAAGTAATGATTAAACCCCATGGTTCTGACCAACTTAATGCCCTGTATGTGGCAGACGAAACTCAACGTGCAGCGCTGTTAGAAGAAGCTGAATCCCTACCTTCGCTGTTACTTAACTCAGCTGCTGCGGCCAATGCCGTGATGTTGGCCGCCGGTTACTTTAACCCCCTGACAGGTTATATGAACCTGGCTGATGCCCTCAATGTTGCCGAGAATATGCACACAGTTGATGGCCTGTTCTGGCCCGTGCCCATTGTGAACCTGACCGATGAGAGCGGTATTGAAGCCGGGTCACGCATTGCCCTGCGCGACCCCAATGTAGAGGGGAATCCCGTTCTGGCGATAATGGACGTGGAAGCGGTAGAGTCAGTAAGTGATGGACAGATCGACTTTATGGCGGAGAAAATTTTCCGCAGCGATGACGCAAATCATCCTGGCGTTGCAACATTCAAGAGCCTCGGTCGCACGCTGCTTTCGGGTCCCATCCAGGTTTTGGGTTTCTCATACTTCCAGTCCGATTTCCCCGAGACGTTCCGCACTGCCGTGGAAATTCGCGCTGAAATAGCCAAAAATGGCTGGGAAAAAGTTGTGGCCTTCCAGACCCGCAACCCCATGCACCGTGCCCACGAAGAACTGTGCCGCATGGCGATGAACGACCTGAATGCCGATGGCATTCTTATCCATATGTTGCTGGGCAAGCTCAAGCCAGGTGACATTCCCGCCGACGTCCGTGACGCTTCCATTCGGAAAATGGTAGATGTCTACTTCCCGGCCAATACGGTCATGGTAACAGGCTACGGCTTCGATATGCTGTATGCAGGCCCCCGTGAGGCCGTACTGCACGCGGTTTTCCGCCAAAACTCCGGTTGCACGCACTTGATTGTAGGCCGTGATCACGCCGGGGTGGGTGACTACTACGGCGGTTTCGATGCCCAGGCCATCTTCGACGAGGAAGTTCCCGAAGGTGCACTGCAACTCGAAATATACAGTGCGGACCACACCGCCTACAGCAAGAAGCTGGACAAGGTGGTGATGATGCGCGACGTCCCCGACCACAGCATGGACGACTTTGTTCTCCTGTCCGGTACCAAGGTGCGTGAGATGCTGGGGCAGGGTATTGCACCGCCGCCAGAGTTTTCCCGGCCCGAGGTCGCGAAGATATTAATGGACCATTATCAGAGTCTTGATTCATAAGGCTAAGCTTAAAACCTTGGTAGATGATTACAGAGCGTAAAGACCGAAAGGAGACTTAATTTAGCGAAGAGAAGGGTTGAACTGGGTGGCGGCCTGACCGGACCGTGGAGCGCACGGATGCGCGATACGAGCCTCCATGGTTGGATTCACTGCGTGTCCGGTCAGACCGCCACCCAGATCGGCCCGAAACAACGCTAAATTAAGTCTCCTTTCGGTCCACCCCACCCCTGTAATATCGGTATTAACTTTCCTGCATGCCCCTTATAATAAAACACTCATTATTCAGGGAGTGTGCCTTGTCGGGCCAGCCGTTTACCAGAATCACCAGTGTGCTCGAGCAGGGCTCTGCGGTATTCAGTGATCTGTTCGCAACCCTGGCGCAGCCTGCGAAGGCTCACCGCATACGTCAGCTTGTCATTGGCCTGGCCCTGATATGGCTGGTTCTTGCTTGTGCCAGGTTAGTCTGGGCGCTATTTCCCCAAACAGAAACCAGCTTACCGCCCGATATTGTCATTCTCAATCCCGTGGAGGCCACTGCAGCGAGTCGTGAGGTTGACCCGCTGGACCTTGACCAAATGCTGTCCTGGCACTTATTGGGTAAGGCCGACGAAGCGGCAGCTGCCCTTGTCACCAGTCAACCGTTGGAGGAGCAGGCAACCGGACGTGAGGGTATTGAAGAGGGTGCCAAAGAAACCCGCCTCGATCTGCGTCTGCGGGGCATTGTTGCATCCACAGTGAGTGGTCTGGGGCACGCCATCATAGAGTACAAATCCAAACAACAGGTCTATGCCGTTGAAGACAAACTGCCTGTTTCAGGCAGGGTAGTTTTGGCCAAAGTGTTACCGGACAGGGTTGTCATCGACAACAGGGGAACCTATGAATTGCTTGTATTGTTTGAGGACACCGTGTTAAGTGCTCAAATACCCGCCGGACAAAATAAGAAAATCAATTTTTCCCCAGCGATAACAGACGGTGCAGCACGGGCAATTGATAAACGCGGCGAGGCTGATACTACAGCTCTGGCCAAGAGTTACCGCCGGCAACTCTATCAAAATCCCCAATCCCTGGCGGAGTTGGTGCGTATTTCCGCTGTGAGGGAGGAGGGCCAGCTACTGGGTTACAAGGTTGCGCCCGGGTCCGATCGTTCACAATTTAATCAGTTGGGTTTTAAAACCGGCGACGTGATAACAGCAGTCAACGGTCTTGCCCTTACCGATCCGGGAAATACGGTGCGCTTATACCAGCTTATGCGCTCTGCAGGAGAGGCTGTTTTCGATCTGCAGCGGGGCGATGAACAGTTGACTGTGAGCGTCAGCCTGGATGATACCGGTCCTGAAGAATGATACAGTCATGCCGTGCGCTTAATGTGTGTTGAAAGCTATAATAATGGCCAATAAAGGAAAGCATGACGTGACTGTTTTGGGTCGAATACTGAAAACCCCGATTTCTTATCTGCTCGCAGGATTGTATTTTGCAGCGCTGGCGGTTGTCGCCCAGGACTTTACCGTAAACCTGAAAGACACAGATATTCAGGAGTTGATCAAGTTCGTCTCGGAAGCTACGGGCACGACCATCGTGGTCGACCCCGCGGTAAAGGGCAAGGTGAAAGTTGTGTCGGCCAAACCCGTGTCGCGCAGTGAGTTATATGACCTCTTTTTATCTATACTGGAAGTGCACGGCTACACTGCCGTACGCTCTGGCGGCATTATCCGGGTTATTCCCAGTAAGGATGCTCGCTCCTCGCCCGTCGCGGTTCTCGACAGCGGCAACATAGGCCTAAATGATGAGTACGTCACCCAGGTCATCAGTCTGGAAAACATCTCCGCTGCCAAATTAATTCCGGTGCTGCGCCCCCTGGTGCCGCAACAGGCGCATATGGCAGCGTATGCGCCCAGTAATGCGATTATTATTTCCGATGTGGCAGCCAATATTAATCGTATCCGTAGCATCATAGAGCGCATGGATAAGTCGGCTATCCAGAAGACCGACATCGTGAAGCTAAGATATGCGGTGGCCGAGGATATTGTCCGCATGCTGGATAAGTTGAATAAGTCTGAGGCCAAGCAGAGCGGGGTGATGGAGGCGGAGGTTTTGTTGGTGGCCGACAGTCGCACTAACAGTGTCCTGGTTAATGGTGATGAGCTGGAGCGCTCCAGGATTGCCAAGTTGATCGCCTACCTGGATACCCCTTTGGAACAGAGTGGCAACGTAAAGGTTATCTATCTGGAGTATGCCCAGGCCACTGAGCTGGCCGAGGTTCTCACCCGGGTTATGCAGAATATCTCCCGCCTGGGTACAGGCGATGGAAAGAAACCCCAGAGCACTAAAAATACCTCGACCGTAGAGGCGGACGTGGGCACTAATGCACTCATTATTACTGCTGATGCAGACGAAATGGCGTCCATTGAGGCGGTTATACACCGCCTGGATATCCGTCGCGCCCAGGTGTTGGTGGAGGCTATTATCGTCGAGATGACAGTTACCGAAGGCCAGGATCTGGGGCTGCAGTGGCTGTTTGCCAATGACAGCGGAGCCTATGGCAGTAATATTAATGCGGGGGATGCCCGGGCGAGGAATATTGCCGGCGCCCTGCTTCCACCTACCAGTGAAGGTGGCGAGACGGGTGGGGATGCCAACCTGGGCGACCTTGCAACCGCCCTTGCCAGTACCCCGGGTTTCTCCCTGGGCTGGGGCACTATCAGCGATGATCTCTCCATGACAGTTATTCTTAACGCCCTGGAGGAGCAGTCCAATGCCAATATTCTTTCCACGCCCAGCCTGCTGACCCTGGACAACCAGGAGGCGTATATTACGGTTGGTGAGAACGTGCCCTTTGTCACCGGCTCTTTTACCAATACCGGTTCAGGTGGCGACGGCGCGCAAAACCCATTCCAGACCATTCAGCGGGAGAACGTGGGTATTACACTCAGGGTGACGCCCCATATCAACGAAGGCAATTCTGTGGTGCTGGATATCGAACAGGAAGTATCCAGCTTGTCTCTCAAATCGGTTGTTGCATCGGACCTGATTACCAACGAGCGCAAAATCAAGACCAAGGTACTGGCTTCTGACAAACGCATGATTGTACTGGGGGGGCTGATCAAGGAAGACGTGCAAAACAGCACCCAGAAAGTGCCTTTTCTGGGTGACATTCCTTTCCTGGGCCGATTATTTCGCAGCGACGCCGAGAAAATCACCAAGACCAATCTGCTGATCTTTATCCGCCCCACCATTATCCGCGACGATGAACAAGTGGCTGGTGCGACCGCTGACAAGTATCGCTATATTCGTGAAAAGCAACAGCAACGGATTGAAGCCGGGCTTATGTATCTGCCCGATGACGAACTGCCCCTTTTACCCGAGTGGGAGGAGCAGATAAAACAGCTGGAAGAAATCAAGCGTGAAAGTGAGGCGGCCCCCACCGATGCACCATGACTTCATCTGCTATCGCCCCCTCTTCTAACACATTTATTGCAGAAAACGCCTCTGACTTCGACCTGCGCCTGCCATTTGCTTTTGCCAAGGCGCACGGTGTGCTGCTGGATGGGAACGCACACCCCCCCCTGGTGTTTCACCAGAGTTTGCCCTCGGTCACGGTATTAACAGAGTTGCGGCGCTACCTGGGTTGCAGCTTTGAATTGCAGGCCATTACCGAGAGTGAATTTCAAAAACGCTTGTCCCAGAGCTATCAGCGCGGCAACAATGAAGCGGTGCAAATGGCGGAGGATATCAGCTCGGATGCAGATCTCAGTCGCCTGGCGGATGAAATTCCCGAAATGGGTGACCTGATGGACGCCGAAGATGACGCGCCTATTATTCGCCTGATCAACGCCGTTCTGTCCCAGGCGGTGCGCGAGAAAGCTTCTGATATTCATATCGAGACTTTTGAAGACAGGCTCAGTGTACGCTATCGCATAGATGGTATGTTGGCCGAGGTTTTGTCTCCCAAGCGGATGCTGGCCCCGCTGCTGGTCTCGCGGCTCAAGGTGATGGCCAAGCTGGATATAGCAGAAAAGCGCGTGCCCCAGGACGGGCGAATATCGGTAAAAATAGCGGGTCATGCGGTGGATATTCGTATGTCTACCATGCCCTCCGCTCACGGTGAGCGGGTTGTGTTGAGGTTGCTGGACAAGCACGCAGGGCAACTCGACCTCTCCCAACTGGCGATGAGTGAACAGGTTCTGGGCGCGTATAAAAAATCCTTGCAAAGCCCCTACGGCATTATTTTGGTAACCGGGCCCACCGGTTCCGGTAAAACCACTACGTTGTATGCGGGGCTGTCCCACATCAATGAAACGTCCCGAAACATTCTAACCATTGAAGACCCCATTGAATATATGTTGCCCGGGGTTGGGCAAACCCAGGTGAACCCCAAGGTGGATATGACCTTTGCCCGCGGGCTGCGCGCGATTTTACGGCAGGACCCGGATATCGTCATGGTCGGGGAAATTCGCGATCTGGAAACGGCACAGATTGCGGTGCAGGCATCACTGACCGGGCACCTGGTGTTGTCCACCTTGCATACCAATACAGCGGTTGGCGCTGTCACCCGCCTGCAGGACATGGGGGTGGAGCGTTTTCTGCTTTCATCCAGTTTAATCGCCGTGATGGCTCAGCGGCTGATTCGCTTACTGTGTACCGAGTGCCGGGAAACGGTGGCACCCACTGAGTCCGAGTTGGCACTTTTGGGGCTTGAGCCTAATGATGAACACAAAATTTACCAGGCAGTGGGCTGCGACCAATGCAATTACATGGGCTACCGCGGGCGCTCCGGTATCTATGAGTTTATTGAAGTCGATGATGACATGCGGCGTATGATCCACGGTGGCGCCGGTGACCAGGGTTTGTTGCAGGAGGCGCGCAGACGGGGGCCTGGAATATTGGAGGACGGTCGTCGACGGGTGTTGGCAGGGGACACCAGCATGGAAGAAGTTTTGCGCGTAACAAGCACTAACTGACCCGGGACGCGCAGCGATGACAGCTTATCGATATCGGGCGCTAAACAGTGACGGGAAACTGGTCAAGGGTGTACTGGAGGGCGACTCCGAACGTCAGGTCAGGACTCAATTGCGTGGGCAGGCATTGCGCCCGGTGGAAGTGGGCCTGGCCAATAAGCAGTTGGGTGGCTCATCGGACAGCAGGGCCGGTATTGGGTTAAAAACCCATTTTCTACAAGCGCGAGTCAGCAAAGCTGATTTTGCCCTGTTGACCCGGCAGCTGGCAACGCTGGTTCAGTCCAACCTGCCTCTGGATGAATGCCTGACTGCGGTGGCTGAGCAAAGCCGTAAACCCCGCATAAAGGGGATACTGCTACAGGTTCGGTCGCGGGTGGCAGAGGGGCATACACTGGCCTATGCCATGGGTGAATTCCCGCAGGTATTCAATGAAATGTACCGTGCCATGGTCAATGCCGGGGAGCACGCGGGTTTTTTGGGCCCCGTCCTGGAGCAACTCGCCGACTACAGCGAAAACAGCCAATATACGCAACAAAAGTTGAAGATGGCCATGATCTATCCCTTTATTCTGTTGGGCGTAGCACTGGCCGTTGTCACGGCCCTGATGGTCTTTGTGGTACCCGAACTGATCGGTATTTTTGCCCATACACAAACCCAATTGCCGGTGTTGACCCGAGGTCTGATTGCCACCAGTAATTTTTTACAGGAAGACGGTATCTGGTTGTTGGTCGCGCTTGTCACTCTGGTCTTTTTGTGGCGCCACCTGCTGCGTGATGTGGCGAGGAAAAAACGCTGGCATGGGTTGTTGCTGAAGTTGCCCGGTATTTCCGGTCTGGTGACCGCCATGGATACCGCCAGGTTTGCCTCCACCTTGAGTATTCTCATGGCCAGTGGGGTCCCCCTGCTGGAGTCCCTGCGCATTGCCGGACAGGTGTTAAGCAATCTGGTGTTGCGTGAAGACAGCCGGCGGGTGGCTGAACAAGTGCAGGAGGGCAGCAGCTTGCATCGCGCCCTGGGCCAAAGTGGGCGGTTTCCCCCTATGATGGTTCATATGGTGGCCAGTGGGGAGGCCAGTGGCGAGTTGGAAACCATGCTGGAACGCTCGGCAAGCAACCAGGAGCGTGAACTGGAGATGACCCTGGGTACCATGATGAGCATTTTTGAGCCGCTGATGGTCGTTATTATGGGCGGAATGGTACTGACAATTGTGCTGGCAATCCTGCTACCTATTTTTGATC
>JAUVBI010000198.1 GCA_030591305.1 Pseudomonadota bacterium | reverse complement strand
GCTCCGGCCAGGGTTAATACGCGTGTGAGAAAACGCCGCCTCGACTTGCTTGTCCTCGCCATACTTTTTCCCTATTTGGCCACGGGTAACAGTGACAGTTGTTGTAACAGCTTGATAAAGTCGCCCATTCGCTCCTGTTTATAGGCATCGACATCGCGCTCGCGGTAGTCGTAAAAACCCTGGCCATCACGGATTCCATTACGGTTTTCACGCATATTTTTTTCGACGATATCGGGTACAGAAAAACGCTTGTCATCCAGAGTATCTGCCAAATATTGAGTGGCATTGTAGAGGATGTCGCCACCGCCCCAGTCGATAAATTCGAGTAGGCCCAGCACGGCGTAGCGCACGCCAAAGCCCAGGCGAACGGCTTTGTCGACGTCTTCTGCAGACGCCACTCCCTCTTCCACACAGCGTGCTGCCTCGGTCATCGCAAGAGCCTGAATTCGGGGGACAATAAAACCGGGCGAGGCGGCACAGGTGACAGTTTGCTTGCCACAGCTTTCCAACAGTTGCTTCATGCTGTCCACAGCCTGTTTGTCACTGTGTTGCCCCGGACTCATTTCGACCAGTGGCATGAGCAGCGCAGGGTTCAGCCAGTGCGTATTGAGAAAGCGGCTGCTATGGCTGACATAGGCCGCCAGTGTGTCCACCAATATGGTTGAGGTGGTGGAGCCAATAATGGCCGAGTCTGCGACGACGGTATTGAGCCATGCATAGGTGGACTGTTTGATTTCCAGCGTCTCAGAAACAGCTTCAAATACAAAGTCGGCTTGGCCCAGGCAGGCCGCTGCCTGGGCTCGTGCCACGATACTCACGCGGTTCGCAATAGTGCGTGCCTGTTCTTTAGAGATGATGTGCAGACGCTGCAGTGCCCCCAGTTCATCATCAAGCTCTTGTTCAACAGAGCTGCGCAGCCGGGAAAAGTCCTGCTCGCTGCGCTCTTCACTGTCAATCAGGAATACGGGCCTGCCCGCGAAGGCCAGGCTCAGGCTGATGCCTTTGCCCATACGCCCTGTACCCAGGACAGCAATGCAGTCGGGTGCGCTCATGCACTCTCTCCGGTGACACCCTGCCAGCGTTTTAATTGCCCTGTATCCAGCCCGAACAAGTCCAGTACCCGGCTTGCGGTGTGATTGATGAGGTCGTCCAGGCTCTGGGGCATGGCGTAGAATGCGGGCAGGGGCGGGGCGATAATGGCACCCAGTTGTGAAGCCTCGTACAGGAGTTTGCAGTGGCCGGTGTGCAGTGGCGTTTCCCTGGGCATTAATACCAGTTGCTTTCGCTCTTTGAGGCAGACATCTGCTGCGCGCACCAGCAGGCTGTCGGCGTAGGAATGTACAATCCCGGACAGGGTTTTCATAGAGCAGGGGGCTACAATCATACCGTCCACACCAAAAGAACCACTGGAAATACTGGCCGCTTGATTGCGTTCGTTGTGGAGCACATCTGCCAGCGCCTCCACCTCACAGGGTGTGTACTGTGTTTCCAGTTCAATATTGAGTCGGCCGTAGCGACTCATAACCAGGTGTGTCTCCACCTGCTCAAATGAGCGCAACATTTCCAGTATACGGATGCCGTAAATAACCCCGCTGGCACCACTGATGCCGATAATAAGCCGCATATTACAGCCCTGTTATTTCGTAGCGGGACAAATCGATTTGGTCCATGTTTGCACGAGTATATTTGTCTGCATGTGGCAGGGGCACGGTAGCGTCAATGCCCATGCGCGTCCACGTGTCATTTTCTACCATGGGGTTGAGGCGATGTCCGATGGCATTGGGAATGACTAAAAAATCTGATTCATAGCGGCAACGTGTTTGTACTGCCCAGTCTACATCGGCCGTGTTGTAGATATCCACATCCTCATCAACCACCGTTACCGTTTTTACAAAAGGCAGGGAGACAAAAGCTGCCATAATTGCATTGCGCTGACTGCCCTCATGGGTTTTGTTCATGCGTACTACCAGATGGTAGGGCACGCTGCCCTCAGAAAAATGTACGGCTGTCACCTCTGGTACCAGTGAGTGAATTTTATCAAAGGCACCGGCACCGGTGATTAGCCCGTAGGCGTTACCCACCTCGGTACCTGAGAGAATGGAGTTAAAAATTGGATTTTTACGGCGGGTTATCGCAGTGACTTCCATGACCCAGCGATCAGAGCGCTCAGCGTAATAGCCGGTGACTTCGGCGTAGGGGCCCTCTGGCTCTCGTGTATAGGGAAGAATACGACCTTCAATAACGAACTGGGCATTGGCGATGGCTTCAACGTCCACGCTCTGGGCCCTGATTAACTCTACCGGTACGCCACGCATCTGGCTGGCAATGCCCAGCTCATCTGTATCAATGGGGGCGGCTGAGGCGGGCGCAGCGCCGGCCATCAAGACAGGATAATCCACCCCGTTACTGACGGTAACCTCAAGAGCCTCGCCCTTTGCCTCGGCGCGCTTATAATAGTCCATCAGGTGCCCCAGCTCTTCCAGCAGGAGGGTGAAGCGATTTTTTCCAGTGACCATCATGCGGTGCACGGACAGATTTCGAACACCGGTGTCCGGGTCTTTGGCGATAAGCACGCTGGATGTCAAATAGCGGCCACCGTCGCCGGTGGCGTGATGGGGGATGGGTAGTTGGTACAGGTCGATATCAGTCTCTATAACTTCGTTGGCGGGCCCGGAGTCCAGAATTACGGGCTCCATCGGAGACTTCTGCCAGGCTCTGATTTCATCGGTGAGTAAAAAAGGCAGTTGGGCAGCTTGGCAATCAAATACTTTGGCCATGATGTCCAGGTTCCAGTACAGGCCGATGAGCACCGGGTACTTACTGCCCTTAATCTGTTCAAACAGCACCACTTTGTCGCCTTCAAGGTGTTTGGCGATGCCGGCCAGTTCGAGATGGGAATCTACCTCAGTTTTTACCCGAATGAGTAAGTTATGTTCTTCCAGGAATGAGATATACCCTTGCAAGTCGCTCAGATTTCTTGCATTTAGATTCATAGATATTTCCTTTATCAAGCTGTACCTAATGCTATTAAAGCAACTTTAGAAAAATACTGATATGCAAAAACGGCAGCGTTTTTATTACAGTCAGCGTGTAAATGAGTATATAGCCAGAACTATTGATTTTGCTGTAGAAAAATGTCTATGTCGAGCATCTATGAATCGCCACCGCGACATATCGCCGATGAAGTTACTTAAGCTCGCGCGGCTGAACTATACTTATCTGGTACAATCGTTGGCCATTAACCGCCATCGTGCTGGGTCCACTGGCCGGGTGTTTTGTTTTGCGGTGTAATGCCTGACGTACTCGTTCAATAAGTCTGTTAAGCGGGAGATTTTAATCATGAATAATACTACCCCCAAGACCCTGGGTGCCATCCTCTATCACGATTTTGAGTTACTGGATTTGTATGGCCCGCTGGAGATGTTCGGTAATTTACAGGGTAACTGCCAGATAATAACGGTGGCAAATAAAGTCGGGCCAGTGGCATCTGCCCAGGGACCGAAAACCGTGGCGGAATACAGCTATGCTGATTGTCCGCCTCTGGACCTCATTCTACTTCCCGGTGGTATTGGCACCATGGCTGAACTGGGCAATGAACAGTTGCTCGATTTTTTACGGGTACGTTCCCAGTGCGCCGAATACACAATGTCGGTGTGCTCCGGTTCGGCTATCCTGGCACGGGCTGGATTGCTGAATGGGCGCCGCGCCACATCCAATAAGCAGTTATTTAAATTGGCGACCATGCAAAGCGATCAGGTCGACTGGGTAGAACAGGCCCGCTGGGTGGAAGATGGACCTTTTATTACGGCCTCGGGCGTGTCGGCGGGCACGGATATGGCGCTGGCCGTGATTGCGAAACTTTATGGTGAAGAACAGGCTGAGCAAATAGCGGCCTTTACCGAGTACCAGTGGCATAGAGATGCCAGCAGTGATCCCTTCGTGCAGTATCTCAATGCCGTGGATATAGCCGCATTGAGCGAACAGGCTTAACTGGCAGGCCGCTCGAACTGGCTACAGGTTGACCTTGTCCGCCAATAAGTAACTTGGCTCCGGTGTATCCTCGAGACCCCAACCGCCCATCAAGTAGTGATGCACAATACGGATAGCCATCTGTCCCACGTGATCTTCAAATCCGTCCAGGTCACCAAAGCGATCAGCCAACTGCTCTATACAGTGGTCTTTCATCGGTTCGTACGCCCAGATTGGTACAAAGTTGACAAATGCCCGCTGGCACTCGTCCATTAGTGCGGCAATAAAATTCACCCCGTGCTCAAAGCCTGTTCGATCACTTATCTCATAACGTCCCGGGATAAAGCAGTCCCAGTCCAGTGCCAGGAAGCTGCGCATATAAGAAATAAAGTTGCAAAAATGATAGTCTGGCATAAAACCGTATCTGGCGTTGGCCAGAATTGTGTCCGAGGAAAATAGGGTCTTTTCCTCGGCAAAATAGGCGGCGATATTACCCGAGCCATGAGTGGGGCCAGGATTCAATAAAAGTAGATTTACCCCGTCGATAACGAGTTCATGTTGTTCTCCGCAAAGAGTTTTTGTGGGGGGAAGCTGGCCCTCCGCTTCACGCAGCTTGATAACTTTGGCACATATTTCATCGGCAATTATATCCGCCTCTGGAGCCAGGTCGGCGGCAAATCCGCTGTGATCCAGGTGATCGTGTGTATAGATAATGGTTTTAATTGGTTTGCCGGGCACTGCTTCCGCGATAGCTTTGGCATAGGCGCGCGCCCGACCGGGAGTACCAAAGGTGTCGAAGGCGATAACACTATTGTCGGCAGCTATAAAAATTGTACGCAGTTGGCCATCCGTTATGCTGAACAGGCGCGCCGACAGTTGCTTTGTCGTCATTTCGGGCTCCACTGCCAGGTACGCCTGCGCTGTAGCTAGGGTGAACCGTCCGCGGTTCTCTGCCATATTTCTCCCCACTCTACAGTGGTCCAAGGCAGGGTTTTAAATTGCCTTCCAGACCCCAGCCCCCGGTCAGGTACTCCTGCATATAGCGCGACAGATTCATCGCGCCATATTCATAGTAGCGAAACTCTTTTGCATATAGTGGCCCCAGTTTTTCATCGGTATATTTGTTCAATCCCACCCAGTCGTGCGGGTCCAGGCCATCGATCACAGCCTGCTGGCCAAAATCGAACATGCGCTCCCAGTAATCGAGAATTTCAATAAAACGTTCCCGCGTAATCATCCAGAAATGACCGGGAATCCACAGGTCCCAGTCCAGTGTTAGAAAGCGTTTCATCACCGGGACGTAGTGGGCAAGATGCCAGTCCATCAAGGTGGTATAGCCTACGCCATCCGCCACGGTATCCACCATAAATAGGGTCTTGCTCTGGGGAAAGTAGGCGGCAATATTGCCATCGCCGTGGGTCAGGCCCGGGTAGATGAGCTCGAAATAACAGCCATCGATGTCAAAGGCCTTGCGCTCCACGCTCCAAGTATCGTGGGCGGCAAGCTGGCCATCCGATTTGCGCCCCAGTATGACCCGGTTGGCGTAGTCGTGGGCGATGATGTTTGCCTGTGGGGCCAGGTCGGCGGCATATCCGGTGTGGTCCAGGTGTTCGTGGGAATACACGACGGTGTGTACCGGTTTTTTGGGAAAGACCCGGGAAATAGCCTGTTGATAAGCACGGGCCGTTCCCGGTGTGCCGAAAGTATCGAAGGCTATGCAGCCCTTGTTGCCCTCCAGAAAAATGGTGCGGTAGATGCCCTCGCTGGCGGTCCAGATATTATCGCGCAGCGGCTGGTAACAGATATCCCGGAAGGTACCTTGAATAGGCAAGTCACCACCGATGGTGAAGATGCCGCAGTGCTCCTGGCAGTTGTGTTCACCCTCGGCTATAACATTCTCCCGCTCGTTTACCCGCTCGTTTACCCGCTCGT
>JAUVBI010000256.1 GCA_030591305.1 Pseudomonadota bacterium | reverse complement strand
AGTTTCTCACCAGCAACGGAGCACGGGTGATGCAGGGGTATTTGTTCAGCAAACCGGTACCGGCTGAGGAATTGAAGGCGCAGTTGGTGGTGCCGTGGCATTATATGACGCAAATTCAGCGGATAGCGCTCACCCGGGAGTTGGCGTCATAATTTCCATTTAGTCACTATATATCCCGGTTAGTAGTAAAATGACGAACTTTTAAATATTGAACTTTGGGTTCGCTTTCCCCGACCTTGTGGTAACAGTGCGGCACCTGCAGACCCTTACAGCATTTAATGAAGAGCATAAACTGTAATGTCTGTTGTAGTGCAGGGCACTTACTTGATTACTTAGCTCCCTGCTCGACCTTGCTGAAGGGAATGCCCTTGTCCACGCGTACATCCTGTGGCAGACCCAGTACCCGTTCAGCAATGATGTTGCGCAGAATCTCATCCGTGCCCCCGGCGATCCGGAAACCCGGCGCGCCCATGAAGGAGTTCTGAAAGACGCGGCTCTCAAAATCATTGTCGTCCCTGTCCACGAGAATACCTCCCATGTCCATCAGCTCGATGCCAAAGGAGCCCATATCCTGCATCATCGAAGCGCTGACCACCTTGGTAATGGAGTTTTCCGGCCCCGGTGTCTGGCCGCGTGAAAGCGCGCTCATCACCCGATACTTGGTGTTGCGCAGGCCACTCTTCTGACAATACCAGTTGGCGATTTTCTCCCGCACCGCGGGATTGCTCATCGCAGGCTCTCCGTCAATTTCCAATTTCATGGCCAAAGCCACCAAATCGAGCACATCACAGCCATGACCATCGCCCACCGCAAGACGCTCATTCATCAGCGTGGTCAGGGATACTCGCCAGCCGTCCCCCACCGCACCGAGTCGCTGGCTGTCCGGGATGCGCACATCGGTAAAATAGACCTCATTGAAATTGGAATCCCCGGAAATCTGTTTGATCGGACGGATCTCTACCCCCGGCGATTTCATATCCAGAAAGAAAAAGGTCAGGCCCTTGTGCTTGGGCACCGAGGGATCACTGCGTGTCACCAGAATGCCCCAGTCACTGTAATGTGCGCCGGAGGTCCATATTTTCTGCCCGTTGATGATCCAGTCATCGCCATCGGGTTCGCAGCGGGTGCGCAGGTTGGCGAGGTCGGAGCCAGCGCCGGGTTCGCTGAACAATTGACACCAGATATCCTCACCGGTAACCATACGTGGCAAGCGCGCCTGTTTGTGCTCCTCGCTGGCGTAGGCCATCAGCGTGGGCCCGGCCATACCCAGGCCGATAGCATAGGGACGGGTAGGCACGTCATAACGGGCTTCTTCCTGACCCCAGATAATCAGCTCCATGGGGGTGGCGCCACGGCCACCGTATTCCTTGGGATAATTGAGACAGGCCCAACCGTTTTCCGACTTGAGCTTCTGCCAGGCCCTGGCCCGGGTAATAAGTTCCGCCTCACTTTCCTTGCGTGGCTCCGTTTCTGACATAAGGTGAGCATTGGCGCTGAGAAAAGCGCGCGCCTCAGTGCGAAATTTCGCTTCCTGGGGAGTATCGTCGAAATTCATGGCTCAAGCCTCCTGCGTTATATTTGATTCAAGGGCCGTAACCAGGCGGTCTTCCCACCGGGACAGGCCACCCAGATTGACCGCCAGCGCCTTGGCGCGACGATAGTACATGTGACAATCAAACTCCCAGGTAAAGCCCATGCCACCGTGGGTCTGGATGTTTTCAGCGGCACATTCATTGAACGCCTTGGTTGCGCTGACCCGGGCCGTGGCGGCTGCCAGTGGCAGTTCTTGAGCGTCTGTGGACAGTGCCCAGGCGCCGTAGTAGCAGTTGGAGCGCGCCAGCGTCGCGGCGATATACATATCAGCCAGTTTGTGTTTGATAGCCTGGAACGAGGCAATAGATCGCCCGAAGGCATAACGGCCCATGGCGTATTCCCTGGCCATGTCCAGTGCCGCCTGCGCGCCTCCGGTTTGTTCAAAGGCGAATAGTACAGCGGCCCGATCGAACAGATTCCAGGCCTGGCTCCAGCCCTGCCCGCTCTCTCCCAGCAACTCGACTGCAGCATCGTTGAAGCTGACCCGGGCCTGCGAACGCGTGGGATCCATGCTGTCAACCGCTTCGCGCTGGACCTCACTCGCTGTCAGGTCAACCAGGAACAGCGATGTGGCGCTGCCCTCCTTCGCCAGTACAACCGCGAAATCCGCAATATCACCGTCGGGGACGGGCAGTTTCTCACCGCTGAGCTTGCCACTACTACAGTTGCAACCGAGCTTGTCCGGGTTGAGGACGCCGCGGCCCTCCGCCATGGCGAACGTCCCGATAACTTCCCCGCTCGCCAGCTTCGGCAGGTAGGCCTCTTTCTGTTGCTCGCTGCCATACAGCAACAATGCCTCTGTCGCCAGATACACAGAAGACGCATAGGGAACAGGCGCCAGGCTACGACCGATCTCCTCTGCTATCACGCAGAGCTCCAGGTAGCCAAGGCCGACGCCACCGTACTGTTCAGGAATACTGACCCCGGTCCAGCCGAGTTCGACAATAGCCTGCCACACCTCGGTATCACCGGATTTTTGTCTGTCGTCCAGCACGGCGCGCACTTTTTCCAGCGGGCACTGTTCACGCAGGAAGCGTTGCGCCTGCTCGCGCAGCAAATTCTGATCCTCAGAAAACTCAAAATTCATATTTTCTCCAAAACCTCGTGTCGGGCATTCTCTCGGACAAACAACCTTAGGTCATTGTAAGGGCCAATGCCACAGGTATTGACAGCCACCCTGCAAATAATGTCCGAACAAAAAGATTTCTTTCGTGAAATCCGTCAAACCAAAGAGTTTGACAAAGCCATTACCTTCATCCCGTATGGCCAATTTTTAGGTGTATGTTTTTCTAAAAAGGAAGACGATTCCTTATTGTTTCGCTTACCTTTCCAAGAAAAAATATCGGCAGTATCGCAATACCCGCTTTGCACGGTGGCGTTGTGGCAGGGTTTATGGAAAATGCGGCCATCATAAGCTTGATGTGGAGATTGGACTCCACCAGCATGCCAAAAAATTATCGACTTTAATGTTGATTACACGCTTTCTATTGGATCGTAGGATAAATGAAAAACACTAATTTTTTAACTCCTTGTTTTTCGGCAGGAATATCAAAGTAAGCAGCAATTCAAAAATGACAACTTTCGCATGCTATTTGCCCAAATCCAGAATTTTGTAGCGCTTATGAACGATTTGAAGGCCCATGAAATCTGTCGCGTCGACTCTAAGATACTGGAAATTCAGTCCTAACTGTCCAGGGGGCTAATTAGTGTAGCACTCCCCGCAGTGAGTTTCGCAGACCACAAAACTTTTGAATTAGGCAAGACAAAACAATTAGAACGCTCCTATGGGCAGGTGTCGAAAGCAATCAATTACAACAGAGATGGCGGATACGACGTGGGGGTTTTGGTGCGCTGCAATAACACTGGCACGATAATTGATACAATCAAAATCCAGAGCAAAGTGAAGGATTCAAGCAAAGATTACAAAACATTTTTGGACCATTCAGCAAACTTTAATGCCTGCGTAGCAAAGGATGCTAGTAAAGGCGTATTCAGTTTTGTTCTGCCGGAATTTAACTGGGCTGCAGCTATAGCCAATCTAGATAATTATTATTATGGCGACTCCGTCAAAATTAAAATAAAACACAAATCAACCGGGGCTGGAAACGGAAATACTGATGGTTGGACACACTTGGAATTGAGACAAAATAATGACGGCTACACTGAAATGAGCGAGAATGGAAATTGGGATGAAAATACATACATAACTGATCATGACGTAACTGTCGCGGAAGGTTATTGTAGGGTCGCAACAGCGATATTTCATTCTCACGATACAGCAAATGATGTGAGGTTAAAGTTTAGTAAGGTGGATTATGGAATCTATTACAACTGTGACTGAAGCGATAATACAGAACTTGATTCCCACGCTATGGATGGTATCGACTCAAGATGCAGCCGTGGTTCGCATCCCGGCAGCAGCTTGGCTTTTCGGTTCAGGCTTGGGCTAGCTACGATGCAAGAAAACTGTCTAAGACAGACTGAAAATATTTCAAAAAGCCCCGCCTTTGTGCGGGGGTTTTTATTGCCGGTATTTCATGCGTTACACTCTCAGCATGTTGCCCCATAATCAGCACAAGCAATCAGACCAGCCTTCGGCTGGCCGCTGTTGTGGGCGT
>JAUVBI010000095.1 GCA_030591305.1 Pseudomonadota bacterium | reverse complement strand
CTGGAGCAGGTGCAAACCGATATCTGGGTGCGTTTCCAGAAATCCCGCGGTAATAATTGCATTTATGTGTGTGCCGACGATGCCCACGGCACGGCCATCATGTTGACCGCTGAAAAGCTGGGAATCACGCCCGAGCAACAAATCGCCGACATGAAAGCATCCCATGAGAAGGATTCACAGGGTTTCGGAATTGGCTTCGATAATTTTTACTCCACACACTCGGATGAAAATCGCATCTGGAGCGAGACCATTTATCAGCGGCTGAAGGCCAACGGCCATATTGCCCAGCGGGAGATCAGCCAGGCCTTCGACCCCGAGAAACAGCTATTCCTGGCCGACCGTTTCATCAAGGGCAGCTGCCCGCGCTGCAAAACCGCAGACCAGTACGGTGACAATTGTGAGGCCTGCGGTGCCACTTATAGCCCCGCCGAACTCATCGACCCCGTCTCGGCAATTTCCGGCGCGACACCTATAGAGAAAGACTCTGTTCACTACTTTTTCAAGCTGCCCGAATTAGAGAACATGCTAACAAAGTGGATTGACTCGGGCACACTGCAGCCCCAGGTCGCCAACAAATTACGCGAGTGGACTGACGCGGGGCTACAGGAGTGGGATATCAGCCGCGATGCACCCTACTTTGGTTTTGAAATTCCCGGCGCACCCGGCAAATATTTTTATGTCTGGCTGGACGCCCCTATAGGCTATCTCGCCAGCTTCCAGAACTATTGTGAACGCGAGAACCTCGACTTTGATGCGTATTGGAACCTGGACTCGAAAGCCGAGCTGTACCACTTTATCGGCAAAGACATCATCAACTTCCACGGTTTATTCTGGCCCGCCATGTTGCACTCGGCGCAGCTGCGCACCCCAACCGCCATCTATGTGCACGGTTTCCTGACGGTTAATGGTACAAAAATGTCCAAAAGCCGGGGCACTTTTATCAACGCCAGCACCTACCTGGAGCACCTGGACGCAGAATATCTACGCTATTATTTTGCCGCCAAACTCAGCGCCACGGTGGATGATATCGACCTGAATCTGGAGGATTTTGTCCAGCGGGTGAATTCAGATGTGGTCGGTAAAGTGGTAAACATCGCCAGTCGTTGTGCCGGTTTTTTGCGCAAGGGTTTCGACAACGAGCTCACCGCACAATGTGCCGAGCCGGAACTGGTGAATGATTTTATCGCCGCCGGGAACGAAATCGCCCAGTTGTATGAACAGCGGGAATTTAATAAGGCCATTCGACACATTATCGCCCTCGCCGATCGCGCCAACCAGTATATCGACGAGAAAAAACCCTGGGTGCTGGCAAAGCAGGCCGGCAGCGAACAGGACGTACACAATATATGCAGTGTGGGTATTAACCTGTTCCGGGTGCTGCTCACCTACCTCAAACCCGTACTGCCGGTCATGGCGCAAAAGAGTGAAGAGTTCCTCAATTGCTCCCTGGACTGGACCGCCCTTGACGCCCCTCTACTCAAACACCAACTGTCCAAATTCAAACCACTTATGACGCGCATTGAAGGCAAGCAGGTTGAGGCTATGGTTGAGGCGAGCAGGGAAGAGCAACCTGCACAGGCTGCAGACGCCAACCAAACCAACAAAAAGGTGGCAAAGCAGGGTTCAGATAAGCCAGAGGTCATTGAATTCGGTGATTTCGCCAAGGTCGATCTGCGCATCGTGGAAATCATCGCCGCAGAACATGTAGAGGGAGCCGACAAACTGTTACGCCTCACTCTCAACCTCGGCGATACAGAGAAACAGGTGTTTGCCGGCATCAAAGCGGCCTATCGCCCCGAGGACCTGGTGGGTAAACTCACCGTTATGGTGGCTAATCTGGCACCGCGAAAGATGCGCTTTGGCATGTCGGAGGGTATGGTATTAGCAGCTGGGCCAGGAGGTGAAGATATCTTCCTGTTGCAGCCTGACGCTGGCGCCAAGCCCGGCATGATCGTAAAGTAAAGCAAACACTCAAGGCAACACACAATGCTGGCAGACTATTCCATATTGTTAATCGGTGCAATCCTGGTTAACAACTTCGTGCTGGTTCAGTTCCTGGGCCTGTGCCCGTTTATGGGCGTCTCCAACAAACTCGAAACCGCCATGGGCATGTCCATGGCCACAACCTTTGTCTTAACCCTGGCTTCGGCCTGTAGCTACCTCACCTATGCCTTTGTCCTCGAGCCTCTGGGGCTGGAGTATTTACGAACCATCTCCTTCATTCTGGTTATCGCCGTTGTGGTTCAGTTTACTGAAATGGTCGTGCGCAAGAGCTCTCCCCTGTTGTATCGCGTGCTAGGCGTGTACTTGCCCCTGATCACCACCAACTGCGCGGTACTGGGTGTCGCCCTGCTCAATATCAACAAGAGCCATAGTTTCCTGCAGTCACTGTTTTACGGCTTCGGCGCGGCGCTGGGCTTTTCATTGGTATTGGTGCTTTTTGCCGCCATGCGTGAGCGCATTACTGTGGCTGATGTTCCGATTCCGTTCCAGGGCGCCGCCATAGGTATGGTCACCGCGGGCCTGATGTCGCTGGCCTTTATGGGCTTTGCCGGGCTGGTGTAAGCGAAGTGCTGGAATTAATCACACAATACCCGCTGCTTACTGCATTGCTCGCTCTGTTGAGTATGGGCGCCGTGTTCGGCGCGGTGCTGGGCTTCGCCGCGGTAAAATTCAAAACGGAAGGCAATCCCATTGCCGACCAGATAAACGCGCTCCTGCCCCAGACCCAGTGTGGCCAGTGTGGGTACCCCGGCTGTCGACCCTACTCCCAGGCAATTGCCGATGGCGAGGCGATTAATAAATGCCCCCCCGGCGGCGAAACCACCATTCAAGCCCTGGCCGACCTGCTCGACATGGAAGCCATTCCCCTGGATGAGGAGCACGGGGAAGAAAACGTTAAAACCGTGGCGTATATCCGCGAAGACGAGTGCATTGGTTGCACCAAGTGCATACAAGCCTGCCCAGTGGACGCCATTCTGGGGGCGGCAAAGCAGATGCACACGGTTATTATCAGCGAATGTACAGGCTGTGACCTATGCGTGGAACCCTGCCCCGTCGACTGTATCGACATGATTCCGCAGGAAGAAACCCTGCAAAGCTGGCACTGGACGCTACCAGACCCCAACAGCCGCAAGGTCGAAATTATCGCCACTGATGCCAATACCAGCAACTGCGCCGACAAAAGTACCCGGGGGCGTGCCGCATGAGAAAAATATATGACTTTCACGGTGGCATTCACCCGCCGGAAAACAAAGCTCAATCTGTGCGCAACCCTATCGAAAGCGCAGGCATTCCCGCGCAACTGGTCATACCCCTGTCACAGCATATTGGCGCCCCGGCTTCCTGTGTTGTAAGTGAGGGTGAGCGCGTCCTGAAAGGGCAGCTGATCGCAGAGGCCAAAGGCTTTGTCAGCGTTCCCGTGCACGCCCCCACCTCCGGCGTAATCAGCGCCATCGAAGATCGTGTAATAGCCCACCCATCCGGATTCTCCGCCCCCTGTATTGTCATCGAGACAGATGGGCAGGATGAATGGGTGGATCACTGCGGCGTACAAGACTATGAATCTGTTGAACGCAGCGAGTTGCTAAGTCGTATCCGCAACGCCGGTATCGCCGGCATGGGGGGCGCAGGCTTTCCCACCGCCGTCAAACTCTCGGTTAAAGCCGACACTAAAATCGAGACGTTAATACTAAACGGCACCGAGTGTGAGCCCTACATAACGGCCGACGATGTGCTGATGCGCGAGCGGGCTGATGAAATTATTCGCGGCGCCATAATTCTCCGCCATATACTCAAGCCGCAAGAAACCCTTATTGGCGTCGAAGATAACAAGCCCGAGGGAATCGCGGCCCTGCGTGCAGCGGCGCAAGGCAGCGACGTCGAAATCGTAGTGTTTCCCACCAAGTACCCCTCCGGTGGTGAGAAACAGCTTATTGAAATCCTCACAGGAAAGCAGGTACCCAGCGGTGGTCTGCCCTCGGATATCGGTATTGTGTGCCAGAATATCGGCACCGCCGTGGCCGTGTCCAAGGCCATCGAAAAGGGCGAGCCACTTATTTCCAGAATTACTACGGTAACGGGTGACGCCGTGGAAACACCACGAAACTTTGACGTGCTGCTGGGCACACCCATGGCGTTCCTGCTAGAAAAAGCGGGCTATCGGGCAGTGAAAAATAATCGCCTGATTATGGGTGGCCCCATGATGGGTTTTAGTACGCCCCGGGCCGACGTGCCTATCGTCAAAACCACCAACTGCATTCTTGCACCCACCGAAAGTGAACTCCCCACTCCACCACCAGCCCAGGCCTGTATTCGCTGTGCGATGTGTGCAGAGGCATGCCCCGCCAGCTTGTTGCCGCAGCAATTATTCTGGTTTTCCCAGGGCAAGGAATATGAAAAACTGGAAGAGCACAAATTATTTGATTGCATTGAATGTGGTGCATGCTCTTACGCATGCCCCAGTAATATTCCCCTGGTACAGTACTATCGCAGCGCCAAGGCAGACATCCTGAAGGCGCGCATTGACAATGAACGATCTGAACAATCCCGGGCCCGCTTTGAAGCCCGCGAAGAGCGCCTGCAGCGGCAAGTCATTGAGCGCGAAGCAAAGCGCGCAGCCCGCAAAAAAGCCGCCGAAGAACGCGCCAGGAAAGCTGCCGCGGGCGACGGCGAAGACCCTATCCAGGCGGCAATAGAACGCGCCAAGGCAAAGAAAGCCGCACAGGAGAGCAGCTGACATGGCATTGATGCGCATTACATCACCCCATGCACACGGCCCGATGAGTACCACGCGGGTCATGCAAAATGTCCTGCTGGCCACCATACCCGGCATTATTGTACTCACGCATTTTTTTGGTTTCGGTACACTGGTGAATATCCTGTGGGGTTGCACCCTGGCCCTGGCTTTTGAGTCCATGGCACTGCTGTTACGGCGTCGCCCAGTAAGCTTTTACCTGAAGGATTACAGTGCGGTGGTAACCGCAACCCTGCTGTGCATTGCCCTGCCGCCCTACGCACCCTGGTGGCTGATTGCCGTGGGCATAGCGAGCGCCATCCTCATTGCCAAGCACCTCTACGGCGGGCTGGGCTATAACCCCTTTAACCCGGCGATGGTCGGCTATGTCATTCTATTGATTTCCTTTCCCGTGCAAATGACAGCCTGGTCAGCACCGCGTGGGGCAGGTGAGCTGCCGGGACTGATGGATGCACTGCAAGCCTGCTTCACCCCGGCCACTTTTGACGGCGTAACCATGGCCACACCACTGGACCTACTCAAGCAGAACAACAGCCTGCTGATGGAAGATTTATGGCAGCAATCGCCCCTGTTTGGCCGTTGGGCCGGGCTGGGATGGGAGTGGGCAAACCTCGCATTTCTGGGAGGTGGCCTGTGGCTGCTGTATCAACGTATTTTCACCTGGCACGCCCCGCTGGCAATGCTGGCCAGCCTGGGCCTGATGGCCGCGCTGTTCTATGACGGGGGCAGCTCCGCCAGCGGTGGCTCCCCGCTGTTCCACTGGCTCAGTGGTGCCACCATGCTGGGTGCATTCTTTATCGTTACCGACCCGGTTACCTCGGCCGTATCCCTGCGCGGTCGCCTGATTTACGGGGCGCTTATCGGCATTCTGGTCTACCTGATCAGGGCCTGGGGCAACTACCCGGACGCCATCGCATTTGCTGTGTTAATCATGAACTTTGCCGCACCCTTTATCGATCACTACACACAACCCAGGACCTATGGGCACAACCGTGGCGAGGATACCTAAGGTGCAAGTTCTAGGACAATCCATAACACGCAACAGTATCCTTCTGGCACTGTTTGCCCTGGGTACAACACTGCTGATCTCGGGCACTTATTTACTGACCAAAGACCGTATCGCGGTGGAACAGCGCAAGGCCGAGGAAAAGGCCCTGCTGGAAATTGTGCCGGCAACTCGCCACAATAATTCAATGCTCGATGATATTATTGCGGTAGATGCCTCTACCGAGGGTCTGAATCTTCGCGGTGAAAAACAAGTTTACCTGGCGAAGCAGGACGGTAAAGCCGTCGCCGCTATTATTCCAGTCACCGCTACCGATGGTTACAGCGGTGATATAAACCTGATTGTAGGTATCAATGTCGATGGCAGTATCGCCGGTGTCCGGGTACTGAGCCACCGGGAAACACCGGGGCTGGGTGATAAAGTCGACCTCAAAAAATCTGATTGGGTGCTGGGTTTCGACGGCACATCACTGCAAAACCCCAAGCTCTCCCAATGGACTGTTAAAAAAGATAAAGGCCACTTCGACCAGTTTACCGGAGCTACCATTACACCCCGGGCGGTGGTTTCCGCAACACTCAGAGCACTGCAATACGCAGACGCACAGCGAAATATTTTGTTCGCCAATGCTGCGATGCAGCAAGAGGGTGATAAATAATGGCACAGACTAGCTACCGCGAACTGTCTCTTAACGGCCTGTGGAAGAACAACCCGGCCATCGTCCAATTGCTGGGTCTGTGTCCTTTATTGGCGGTCACCGGCAGCGTGGTCAATGCTATCGGCCTGGCTAGCGCCACTACCATGGTTTTGATCTGCTCTAACGCATCAGTCTCCCTGGTTCGAAATATTGTCTCCGACGCGGTGAGGCTCCCGGTGTTCGTGATGATTATCGCTGCGGCTGTAACCTGTATCGAATTGCTGATGCAGGCATTCACCTATGAGCTGTACCAGATTCTCGGTATCTTTCTGCCCCTGATCACCACCAACTGCGTTATTCTCGGGCGAGCCGATGCCTTTGCCTGTAAAAACAGCCTTGCCCCTGCCGCCTACGATGGTTTTATTATGGGGGCGGGCTTTGCTGTCATTCTGGTTCTGCTGGGCGCCCTGCGGGAACTTATTGGCACCGGCGCCTTGTTTGCCAATATGGACCTGCTGTTTGGGCCCGGCGCGGCTGGCTGGAAGGTGGTGCTTATCAATGACTACCAGTCCTTCCTGCTGGCCATACTTCCTCCCGGCGCCTTTATTTTTACCGGTTTAATCATTGCCGGTAAAAACCTGATCGATATGAATATCAAAAAGCGGCAGAATGCCTTGAAGGAAAAGCCTGTGAAGGGGTCTAAGCGGGTTCGGGTTACTGGGCATATATCGTAGGGGTGGTTGTTTCCTAACTTGTACTTAGAAGTCCGTAGCGTTAGACGAAGAAAGCCTTTTTCAGACACGACGTGAACCCATCCATGGGGTCTCGGCTGCCGCGTCCCTGCGGCAGACGGTCTGTAAAAGGCTTTCTTCGTCTAACCCTACTACTTGGTTGCTAGTAGCAGTCTGGAAATACCTCCCGATACAGGCTGCTACTCGCTGACGACTACCATCAGAGTATCTAAAATTTCATTAACCGCTGCATCATCCATACCGCCGTTGTCTTCATCGCAGCTGTAGGTGATAAATAGCAACAGCGCTCCGTTGGCGAGGTACCACTCCCTGATTGCTGCTCCCTCTTCGACAAATGAACTTGCCACGCCTTGAAAGTCACCCAGGGACAGTGGTTTCCAGGTCAATTTCTGCTCGGACTCCGCTTCGGCAATGGCTAAAACTTCTGCCGGCTCAAACTCGCCATTTTCCTTGTGTAAGCTGGTGAACTCCAGGCAACCCACGTCATCGCGATCACCGACAAGAATGCTTTCTTCTTCCGACTCTGCCCACCACTCGGGGGGCAGGGCCATGCTCCACCATTCGGTTTCCAGTATATTCATTGGGGTTTCCCTTTTTTAATCACTTGTATCATAGCTGTCACAATAATTTTGACATCAAGAGTGCGTCTTCTCTGCCATTTTCTGTCGGGTAGTATTTTTTTCGCACACCGTCGACCTGGAAGTTAAAGTGTTTGTACAAACCTCTGCCTGCAGTGTTTGATTCCCGCACCTCCAGCAGGCAGCGATGCGCGCCTCGGCTGAGAAGAGTATCAAATACGCCCTGTAAAAGAATGCTGGCCTTTCCCTGCCCCTGCCATGGGGGGTTCACCGCAATATTGTGGATACACCCGTCATCCATCACCTGTGAATACACGACAAAGCCGCAGGTTTCGCCGTCCGCCTCCAGTAGTTGGACGCTTTCTGGATACGATGTTAACTGTGGGTCCGAGACGCTCGAGCAGGCGCTAACAAACTGTGATTCAGGCCAGGGATAAATAGAGGCTGCGGCATCAATCGTTGCCAGAGTACAGGCGTCTTCACGATGAGCAGCGCGAAGCGTCCACTTCAAGAATGATTAACCAGGGGTTGCAGGTCGAGCCATGCCTGTTTTTTGAGCTGAGGGTCGCGCAACATGTCGCTGGTGCTAACTGTGTGCAGGCAATATCCGATTTCAAGTTGAGCCACATCCAACCTTTTCTGACAGGCACTCCCCAGAAGAATTAGGCCGCGACACTTGCGTTGCTCGACCTTGCGCCGCACAAAGCCACCCAGGGCCGCACGCACTGCATCCTCCCCCAAATCCAGCTGCGCATTGCTGTGAATAGGCCAATCAAACTGGCTAACATCGAGTTCGCCCTCCTCCAGGGCAAGCGCTTTGGCCATCGCTCTAATCAAGTGAACCTGGTCTCGGGATACCGGGGAACCCGAAAGCTCTTCGAGCCACAAACAATCACCGGCGATAACAGCGACAATAGTAAAGGCCGGCATAGCCGCAGCTGAATTTTGCTCTGTAATGGGGGTAGCGGGTGCCGGGCGCGCGGTACCTACCTGTGACTTCACCGTATTCACGACTTCGCGAAACGCGGTCGCTGTACTCGACTCTTTACCCGGCGCAGGGGTTACTGGGGCATCAGAAACAGGCACGCGACGGTTAATGACCAGCCGCTGCGTGAGCGCTGCACCCGGTAGCTGCCTTCTGGATATATAGGAGTCTATACCCATGGATTCCAGGTAGGATCTGCGACTCAGTTCATGCATAAGTAACGGCTTTCATCTTCAATTTTCGCCAGGCAACAAAGTGAACTCGAATTATCGAATTCTAGCAGCTTTCTTCCGCGCACTATATCCATTTCCAGCCGTGGTCGTTAAAGAAACGAGCCCCGGATTTAATAAATAATCCGATATGCCGGAACCCCTTACTGGCAGCATAACCCCCATGATGGGTAATCTCCATCGCCGGACAAAACAATAAGCGGCCCCGCTCACCCAGGCGCAGCGAGAGATCAAAATCCTCAAAGTAGAGAAAATAGTTCTCATTAAAACCGCCCGCCGCAATGAAAGCATCCGAACGCATCAGCATAAAGCAACCACTGGCCAGTAAAACCTCCCCGGCTTGATCGCCCTCACAGAGTTCCCGCACTTCATAAATATCCAACTGAGTTTTAAAATAGCGCCGAACAACGGCCGGGGCAAAGGCCCGCAACAATAGCACCCATACCGAAGGATAGGATTTACACAGAAACTCCTGCTCACCCGTGCTACCTACAACCCGTGGACTGACAAGGCTTAGCGTTGCATCATCAAGCAGGGAAGACAAACCCCTGGAAAGTGCAGAATCGGCCAGCTCTACATCGGGGTTGAGAACCAGGTGATAATCACTGCTTATTTCTCCCAGTACCCGGTTGTGGCCTGCTCCAAAGCCCCTGTTGTCCTCCGCTTCTATGTAATGCAAAAAGAAAAAGTCATCGTATTGCACCACCTGCAAAGCTTCACGCACCTGGGCTCCGTATGCCGGGCTTTGGCTGTTATCAATAAGCAACACCGATACGCTTTCCAACTGACCTTCATCCAGGGCCAATAGGGAGGCCTTGTACAAGCTGTTAATCGTCGACAACAACAACTCTACCGGATTGTGGTGAAGAACAATTGATACTGAGAGACGGGTTGTCGACGTGGGCTTGTTTTTCATAGGCCGAATCTTATCAGATGCCAACAACTTCTGGTCCAGCTGTTAATATTTGCCACATAAAACTATTCAATCGATTTGGCACGGCATTCTCCTCACCGCAGCTTTTTTTTACTGCCCATTGCCGCTGTTTTCCTGTTATTGGTAATGAATCGGCGCATACTACTGGGTGTATTTGGACGTCTTTAGAGTGTCAAGTTATAACTATTTAGAATATATCTTCCCGTTTTACATCCGCACCCAAAATAAACTAGTAATAAGTCACGATTTCTAGTTTGTGGAGAAAATCACAAAAAGCCTCTATCACTCTGTTATTTATAGAGTTTTTGTTTTAACTCATGATAACCTCGTGGTAATGTGTAAAAATGTCGTGTCTGGGTGGTTGACTCTCAAGCTAAACCCCTCAGAATCAACAGAGACCATTTCAGGACATAAGACCTGCGCATAGCGGGCAAAAGGGGAAAAAGATGATCACTCGGTTAGCCAATCTCACCAGCCGACTCACTGTTGCACTTATATTTTTGTTTGGTATCGCTGCCTGTGGCGGTGGTGGAGGCAGTAGTGGCGG
>JAUVBI010000222.1 GCA_030591305.1 Pseudomonadota bacterium | reverse complement strand
TCAGCACGCTCCTGTTTCCTCTCGTCACTGTAGCCAAACACGTCCAATGCCGTACCACGCAGGAACTTGAGTTTGGCCAGCAATTGGAACGACTTCATCATCCAGGGTCCAAATTCACTCTTGAGTAAATGGCCGGTATTCGGATCACGTTTACTGAACAGGGGTGGCGCCATATTAAAACGCAGCTCGTAGTCACCTTCGAACTGGGCCTCAATTTTGCGCAGAAATTCACCATTGCTATACAGGCGGGCAACCTCATACTCGTCTTTATAGGCCATCAATTTATACAGGTTTCGTGCCGCTACCATGCTGATGGACGCGATGTTATCCGCACCGGGATCACGGGCACACAACTTTTCCATTCGCTGCTTATACAACTCGGCATATCGCTTATCCTGGAACGCCGTCAACCGCTCTACTCTATCGGAAATAGTCTCTGCTAGCGTAAGTGGAAATTTATCTTCACTACCAAGATCAACCAGCTGCATCACTTTCTCGGGTTGGTCGGCGCAGCGCCTACCCCACAGAAAAGCCTGTTTATTAAACTCTATTGCCACGCCATTGAGTTCAATCGCCTGTTCCAGAGCGGCGGATGATACAGGCACCAGTCCACGCTGCCAGGCAAAGCCCAGCAGGAACAGGTTACTGGCAATGGAGTCGCCCAACAGTTTGGTGGCTATGGCTGTGGCATTTATAAAGTGGCAGCCCGCCTCGCCCACTTCGGCAATGATTTTTTCCTTCATTGCCGTGGTGGGAAATTTCGCATCCGGATCGAGAATAAAAGCAGATGTCGGTACTTCTTGCTCATTCACCACGGCATGAGTACGACCCTGGGCGGCCTTGCCCAGCGATTCATAGGTTGAGGTAACCACCATGTCACAGCCCAGCAATAAATCAGCTTCTCCTGCAGGAATACGCACCGCCATAATGTCTTCCTGCTGCTCACTGACCCGCACATGACTCACTACCGCACCAAACTTCTGCGCCAGGCCGGTTTGATTCAAGGTAGCGCAACCCTTACCTTCAATATGGGCTGCCATGGCAACCAGCGCAGTAATAGTGAGCACGCCAGTACCACCCACACCGGTTACTACGATATTCCAGGGATGCTGCAGCGATGGCAGGGCTGGCTCGGGCAATGGATCAAAAACAATACCTGAATCTCCCGCAGCGACAGAGGGCTTACGCAGACTTCCACCGACCACCGTTACAAAGCTGGGACAGAAACCCTTGGCGCAACTGTAATCCTTATTGCAGGCACTCTGATCAATTTTGCGTTTGCGACCCAACTCTGTTTCCTTGGGGAGTACAGAAAGGCAATTGGATTTAAGGCTGCAATCGCCGCACCCTTCACAGACAGCATCGTTAATAAACAAGCGCTTGGCCGGATCGTCCATTAAGCCCTTCTTGCGGCGGCGTCGTTTTTCTGCTGCACAGGTCTGCTCGTAGACGATGACAGAAGTACCCTCGTACTCGCGCAGCTCTTTTTGCAGCACATCCATCTCGTCCCGGTGATGCAGTGTATAGCCGGGAATACCGCGAAACTGCCCGCGCCATTGATCGGGGTTATCACTCACCAGGGCAATGCGTTTGATCCGCTCAGCACTGACCTGGCGTATCAAATCATCGACGCCCAAATGGCCATCGATCGGTTGCCCCCCTGTCATTGCCACCGCGTCGTTGTACAATATTTTGTAGGTTATATTGACCTTGGATGCAACCGCAGCGCGCAATGCTAAAATGCCTGAGTGAAAATAAGTGCCATCTCCCAGGTTCTGGAATACGTGTTTGGTCTCGGTAAATTGCGCCTGGCCAATCCATGCAGCGCCCTCGCCACCCATCTGAGAAAACGTATAGGTCTCACGATCTGGCATCCAGGTCGCCATATAATGGCAGCCGATGCCGCCCATGGCCCTGCTACCCTCCGGGACTTTGGTAGAGGTGTTATGTGGGCAACCAGAACAGAAATGTGGTACACGCTCTATGCTCTCACGCGGTATCGCCAATGAGGCTTCTTTCGCTTCAATCCACTTGACCCGCTGATCCATAGTTTCAGATTTGTAGAACCACCCAATGCGCTGGGCAATAACCAGAGCGATCATTGCCGGGGTCAACTCGGATACATTCGGCAGCAGGTCTGCGCCATTTTCATCAAACTCGCCAAACACCCGGGGCCGCGCCTCCACGGGATAGTTATAAAGTTGCGCCATAAGTTGATCTTCGATGATGGAGCGCTTCTCCTCCACCACCAGAATTTCTTCCAGTCCCTGGGCAAACTCATGGGTTGTTTCTGGCTCCAGCGGCCAACTCATGCCTATTTTATAGACTCGCAGGCCAATCTCGGCTGCGACCGCATCGGTAATGCCCATATCATCCAGGGCCTGCATGACGTCCAGGTACGATTTGCCACTGGTTGCTATGCCAAAGCGGGGGTTCGGGCTGTCGATGACAATGCGGTTCAGGCGATTAGCCCTGGCAAATGCACGGGCGGCGTATATTTTATATTTGTTCAGCCGCAGCTCCTGCTCCAGTGACTTGTCGGGCCAGCGGCCGTGAACGCCACCCTCGGGCATTTGGAAGTCTTCAGGAATCACAATTTCAATGCGGTTGGGGTCAATATCGGCAGAAATGGCCGAGTCCATATTCTCGGTGATGGCCTTCATCGCCACCCAGCAACCGCTATAGCGAGACAGCTCCCAACCGTAAATGCCCAGGTCCAGCACTTCCTGTACATTGGCGGGACACAAAACCGGCACCGAGGCACCGATAAACATATGTTCCGATTGATGGGGCAGCGTGGAAGATTTGCAGGCGTGGTCGTCTCCCGCCACGGCCAGTACACCGCCATACTTTGATGTGCCAAAGGCGTTGGCATGTTTGATTACATCCATGCTGCGATCCACACCTGGGCCCTTGCCGTACCACATGCCGAAAACACCATCATATTTGGCGCCTTCAAACAGGTTGGTTTGCTGGCTACCCCAAACCGACGTAGCCGCCAGATCCTCGTTTACACCGGGCTGAAAGAAGACATTGTGCTTTTTCAGCCACGGTTTTGCTTTCCACATAGCCTGATCGACAGTGCCCAGAGGTGAGCCTCGGTAGCCGGAAATAAATGCCGCCGTGTTGAGGCCGCGTTGCTGATCGCGCTGGTGTTGCAGCATGGGCAGGCGGACAAGCGCTTCAATGCCTGTCATGTAGGCTCGGGTGGTATCCAGTGCGTATTTATCGTCCAGAGAGACCTTCGACCTTATCGGGGATGACTCTTTGCTCATGATGGACCACCAGGATTTTGAAGGGGGAATTATTACGTAAAATTATAGGTATTATTATTTTATTTAACCTCATTCTATGGCTATATATGCATAATTTATTCATTAAATTAAGCAAGAGAGGGTATTTTGACTCAAAAATTGGCTAAACAGGATATAGAAATACTCAAGGTGCTACAGAGGGATGCCAGCATCAGCACCGCCGCCATCGCCGAGCGCATCAATATTTCCCAGTCCCCCTGCTGGCGTCGTATCAACCGCCTGGAGCAGGAGGGGTATATCAAACAGAGAGTCGCCCTGCTGGACCGAGCTGCCCTGGGGATGGATATTGTGGTCTTTGCCACCATTAACCTCACCAGCACGGGCCGACAAAATCTGGAAGCCTTCGAGCGAGAAATTGTGCGCCACCCGGAGGTTATAGAGTGCTACACCATGACAGGTATCTGGGACTACATGTTAAAAATAGTAACCAAGGACATTCGTCACTACGAAAGCTTTGTGAGGAATACGCTAACGGAAAGCCCAGAAATTCGAGAGCTACACTCCCATATGGCCGTAACCGAAATTAAAAATAGCACGGAAATGCCGCTGGATACCCAGTTGTAGATTCCCTTCCATGACGATGAACGCCGTGCTCGAATGAGAGCATGCCACGATGGGAGCACTGCCTGTAAGTACCATAAAAGGCCAAACTGAGTGTCCTGCTTGAACATGCGGTATTTTTTATGGCTAACTGTATAGTACTCTCTTCAGGGTTCATCGCCAGCTCCTAACCCCACATCAATCAGAGGGACACCGACATCCTCAAACTGGAAAGCAAACTGCCCGGCATTGGCACAACAATTTTTACCACGATGTCCGCTCTCGCCGCAAAGCACAATGCTCTGAATCTGTCCCAGGGCTTCCCTGATTTTGATGCGCCGGTAGCACTGCGCGAATCCCTGGCCAGGCACATAATGGACGGCCACAACCAGTATGCCCCCATGTCTGGTGTGCAAGCTCTAAGAGAACAAATTGCCCAACAACTGGCGCAATACCGCGGCATTAACAGTGAGCCGGACACAGAAATAACCGTTGTTCCCGGAGCCACCGAAGGCATATTTTGTGCCATTGCCGCCTGTATTCATGCTGGTGACGAGGTCATTGTTTTTGACCCCTGCTACGACAGCTATGAGCCGTCCATATCTCTGGCAGGGGGTATTACTGTTCACTTGCCGTTAATGCATGAAAGCTTTGCTATCGACTGGGGCCGGGTACATTCAGCTCTTAGTCCCCGCACTCGCATGATCATAATCAACTCACCTCACAATCCCAGCGGCAGCACCCTGTCTTACGAAGACCTACTGGAACTGGAGCAACTGGCCGACAAACATAACCTGCTGGTAATAAGTGACGAGGTTTATGAGCACCTGGTGTATGACGGAGCGCAGCACAATAGCGTGCTGCAACTTCCCGGTCTTCGCGCTCGCAGCTTTGCCATTTTCTCCTTTGGCAAAACCTTCAGTGTAACCGGCTGGAAAACTGGTTACTGCGTCGCACCCCCAGCTCTCACTGCAGAGCTGCGCAAGGTGCACCAGTTTGTCACCTTCGTCGCTGTCACCCCCATCCAACTGGCACTTGCCGACTTCATGAAAAAAGAACCCGACTACCCGGGGACCCTGGCTACTTTTTACCAGAATAAGCGGGATCTGTTTTGCGATGCCTTGGCACACTCTCGCTTCAAGGTCACCCCCAGCACCGGAACCTACTTTCAGCTTCTCGATTACAGTGCCATCAGTACTGAACTGGACACACAACTGGCCAGGGACTGGACACGCGAACACAGGCTCGCCTCAATTCCTATATCAGT
>JAUVBI010000005.1 GCA_030591305.1 Pseudomonadota bacterium | reverse complement strand
GTATAACTGTCTTAGCGTTTATGCTTATCCAGCGCCGAGTTAATACTTTTACCACTCAATATGCAACAAGAGATGCGATAGCCATGAAGCTGTATACCTATGACCCCGCCCCCAACCCCAAACGGCTTACTTTGTTCATGAAGTTCAAGGGTATTGAAATTGAAACTCAGCAGATCGATATGATGGCAGCAGAGCAACTCAGCGATACTTACCACAGTATAAACCCCGAGTGTACGGTGCCTGCTCTGGTGCTTGATGACGGCACTGTTTTGACTGAAGTCGTGGGTATTTGCACCTTTCTGGAGGAGCTGTACCCAAATAAACCATTAATGGGCACAGCGGCGCTGGAAAAAGCGCAGGTTATTAGTTGGGACCATAAACTGTTCGTGGGCTTTATGCAGGCCATTGCCAGCATGCTGCGCAATACCAGTAAGGGCTTTCGCGAACGGGCGTTACCCGGGCCGCTGGATGTCCCCCAGATACCCGAATTGGCCGAGCGTGGCCTGTTACAGTTACAGCACCTGCTGCCCACGCTGAATGCTCACCTGGCGGGTAGCACCTGGCTGACAGGAGATAATTTTACACTTGCAGATATTGATCTATTGGTTGCTGTAGATTTTATGGCCTGGGTAAAGCAATCTATTCCGGAAGAATGCACTTATCTCAAGGCGTGGTACGAGCGCGCATCGGCTGAGCTGGTTTGACTCTCCAGTAGCGTTTCTCAATCCTCGAGACTTATATGGTCGGTGTCCGGTCCCTCTTCATTGTCGGTTTTTTTATACCGCTCCTCCAATACGTCTGAGCCCGCTGGGGCCAACTCAATACTCGACAGGTCCAGTGTGGGTGTATCTGCCTCCGGGGGTGCGCAGTCCGAAAAGCCTGTGCCGGCGGGGGAGAGGTTTATGCTGTCGGTGTCGGGGTTGAGTTGTGTGCGTGTGTCGGCCAGGTTGGGAATATCTTCGCCGACTTCTCCCATGGAGAGATGACTGGTGTCGGGAGGAGTGCCGCTGGCCTCCACTGCATCGCTCAGGTCTGTACCGGCAGCAGTCAATTTTATTTTGGAAATGTCAACGTCTACAGCAACGGGCGCTATCCGCTCTTCAGGTCGCAAAACATCGGAGCCAGCAGGGCTCAGGTTTAACCCTGTTTCCTCGGCACTTTCTTCGCCTTGCTCTGCGGCAGGAGCAGTGGTTTGTGCAGCGCTGGCTTCACAGGTGCGAACGATAGCCAATACTCCGGCGCGCGCCATGGCCTGTTTGTATTTCGCAGCGGTCGCCTGGTCGCAGCCACGTTTCACCAGCTGAGTTTTGCCACTGAATAACTTATCTAACGTTTCAGGGGTGGCATTGAACAGCTTTTGCACTTTCTGACGGACATCCTGCAGCTCCTGCCCATCGAGAAGCTGCCCGGCGAAACAGACGTCAAAAAGCGACTCCATAGTGTAACCTCGAGTGATTGCGCAATCTTGAGTATATGATGCGAACCGCACAGGGCCAAGTACAAATATCAGTTGCCGTTACTGCCCGGGGCTGTATTGTCCATGGCGATCCAGATTCTGGTAGTATGCCCCGGCACACACGTACTGGGTACAGCAAGATAGGACTGCTCCCGGGGGCTACCGTATGCTCAATAACACTGCGCATCAGGTGACCGCTGCCGCTGGTCTCAGTTATAATTCGCGCCTCGAAAGTAGGGAGATTCTATGAACGTACAAGATCAGATTGAGAGTGAATTGGCTACCCTGTTGAGCCCCAGCATCCTGCAAGTGGTCAACGAGAGCCATCAGCACAGTGTTCCGCCAAATTCAGAAACCCATTTTAAGGTTGTCATTGTCAGCGAGGGTTTTGTCGGCTTGCGCGAAGTGGCCAGACACCAGAAAGTATACAGTGCATTGGCGGAACAACTGGAGGGCCCGGTGCATGCACTTGCCCTACACACCTATACACCCGAGGAGTGGCAGCAACGCGAATCGGCACCCGAATCACCCAATTGCATGGGCGATAGCCTGTGAGTGAAAGCTTATGCAAGGACCATGTAGTTGCTGCCCTGTATAAGTTTGTCACCCTGGACGACTTCCATGAATTGCGCCAGCCGCTACTACAGGCCTGTATTGCCTCGGGTATCAAGGGGACATTGTTACTTGCCCGGGAGGGAATCAACGGCACCATCGCCGGCAGCAGGGCGGGGGTGGATGAGGTGCTTGCCTATCTGAAAAATGACTCTCGCCTGGCCGACCTGACGCACAAAGAGTCCTACGATGAGCACATGCCATTTTATCGGATGAAGGTAAAACTCAAGAAAGAGATTGTCACCATGGGGGTGGAAGCCATCGACCCCAATGAGGTGGTGGGTGCCTATGTTAAACCCACCAACTGGAACGCGCTTGTTGCCGATCCCGATGTGGTTTTAATTGATACCCGCAATGATTACGAAGTGGGTATCGGTACTTTTGCCGGGGCGGTCGATCCGCACACCACTACATTTAGAGAGTTTCCGGCTTATGTGCGTGCAAACTATGACCCCAAAAAGAACAAAAAAGTGGCCATGTTCTGTACCGGTGGAATACGCTGTGAAAAAGCCTCGGCTTTCATGCTCAAAGAGGGTTTTGAAGAGGTTTACCACCTGGAGGGTGGCATTTTAAAGTACCTTGAGGATGTGCCCGAGGAGGAAAGTATCTGGGAGGGGGAGTGTTTTGTTTTTGACAGCCGTGTAGCGGTAAATCACCAGCTGGAAAAAGGGCGGTACGACCAGTGTTACGGTTGTCGCCACCCCATCACCGAGGAAGACAAGCTCTCGGAAAAATATTTGAAGGGCGTTTGCTGCCCGAGCTGCTATGACACATTGACGGCGGACCAGAAGGCCCGCTTTAGCGAGCGTCAGAAGCAGATAGAGCTATCGGCGACACGCAATGAAACACATATCGGCACGCCACCTCCATCGCGACAGAGTGCCAGGCCAGAAGAGGGCCAGTAGTTATGACAGCAGTAACATGCGGAGAACGACTGGTTGAATTGCTGCAAGACTACGGTGTAGATACGGTGTTTGGTATCCCCGGAAACCACACGGTGGAACTTTACCGTGGTCTGGCCGGGTCTTCTATCCGCCATATATCGCCGCGCCACGAGCAGGGTGCTGGTTTTATGGCCGATGGCTACGCCAGGGCCTGTGGTCGCCCCGGCGTCTGTTTTCTTATCTCCGGCCCCGGCCTTACCAATGCTATGACGCCAATGATGCAGGCCCTGGCAGATTCCATTCCCATGCTTGTTATTTCAGCGGTTGCCGCGCGTCACCAGCTTGGTATGGGCGAAGGGCACTTGCACGAACTGCCAAACCAGAATGCGTTGGTGAGTCAGTGCAGTCGTTTCAGTCATACGCTTATGCGACCTGATGAGTTGCCCAGGATTCTGGCTCGCGCCTTCGCTGTTTTTAGCAGCGAGCGCCCGGGGCCGGTACATATTGAGATTCCGCTGGATATTATCACTGCTGATGCCAGTCATGTTTCGCCACAACGCTGGCCACCTTGCCTTCCCGCCAGCGCCAATACCGAAGCGTTGAGCGCAGCCAGGGACATGCTGGTGGCAGCCCGAAAACCCTGTGTGATTGCAGGGGGTGGTGCGGTGGAGGCGGCTGCCGAGTTGTGCGCTGTCGCCGAGCAGTTAAACGCACCGGTGGTAAATACGGTTAATGCCAAGGGGCTGGTGCCGCTGTCTCATCCGCTGGCGGTGGGAGGCAGTCCCAGTTTACCTGTGGTGAGAAAACTGTTGCAGGAATCGGATGTGATTCTGGCGGTGGGAACCGAGTTTGGCGAAACTGATTACGACATGCTGTTTGTCGGTGACTTGGTGTTGCAGGCAAAACTGATCCGAATTGACATAGACGCCCAGCAATTGTGTCGAAATCTGCGCCCGGATATTGCGATTTGCGGTGATGCAAGATTGTCGCTAAAAGCACTCAGTGCCATTCTTCCCGCCAAAAGCTCTACTACGGCGACGTCAAGGGTGGCCTCTACACGCGCTGAGATTCGTACCGAGGCGCATTACCACCCGGAATTCCAGGCCTTTTTTGAGGTGCTGCAGGCGTCCTTACCGGGCCTGGTATTGGTGGGAGACTCAACCCTGCCCACCTACTATGCAGTGTGGCAGTATGAGCCCACAGGGCCCAGGCAATACTTTCATTCTGCCACTGGGGGCGGGACGCTGGGTTATGCCATTCCGGCGGCTATGGGCGCCAGGCTTGCAAGGCCGGACGCACCGATAGTGGTATTAATAGGGGATGGCTCTGCCCAGTTTACCCTGCCAGAGTTGGCGGCGGGGGTTGCAGCCGGTTTACCGGTAGTGGTTATTGTCTGGAATAATCACGGTTACAGTGAGATTAAGCAGGGCATGCTGGCCTCAGAGATTGAGCCGGTGGGTGTGGATATTGCCCCTCCAGATTTCGTATCCCTGGCCCGGGCTATGGGATGCGCAGCTGAAAAGCCCACCGACCTGGAGTCGCTAGAGCGGGAGTTGAAGGCAGCTACAGCGCGCACTGTACCCACACTGCTGGAAATTGACCAGTCGGGGTTTATCACCCTGAGTGCAGGACAGTGGTATTGATTCCCTGCTGCTAGAGGAGTCGGAGTGCACCATGCGCGCAAGTTTTACCTCAGGCTCGCCTGTATCGCCGACCTGAATTCATCAACCGGGACGAACACACTCATATTCTGGCCGTCACCCTGAGAGATAACACCGGCGAGCAGCGGCTCTCCCTGTGCCGATAGTTGTACAACCGCCCCGCCAGATGCACCTTTTAACGCTTTACAATTACTTGTAATACCATCCTGTCGTGCCGGTTCTGCCATTATTATCGAGCAATCGGGGTCGTAGCTCAGACGTTCTCCCGGACTGTTTTTTGAGTATCCCGCCATGGTAATGGCACGCTGCCTATCGGCCGCGCCCGGATGTACTCTCAGGGCGGCAACGCTGCTGGTAGGTACGGATTGCGATAATCGTAATACCGCCCAATCGCCATTCATATTGTCGCCGGCGGAAATCCGGTAGGCTGATCTTGTAATGCTCTGCTTCGTACCATAGAGCAAGGTAAACGTAATGGTTTTACTCAGGTCACTGTAAAATTCCAGGCAGTGCCAGGCGGTGATGATAGTGTCTGCGCTGGTTTCCTTCACAGCGGCACTTTTAGAGCTGGTGATCAGGGTGGCGCTACAATCCTCTCGATAGTTAAGCGGGTAGCCCTGTTTGTATTTGACGCCCGGCACCTGCAGCTTGCCAATCGCTCGCAGCCAGGAGGGCGATTCAGTGTCAAAAAGCTTCCGTGTATCGGCCTGTTCTGCGTCCGCAGTCAGCGCCGCCATGGCAAGTGTAGCTGCCCAGAGTAACCGGCTAAACTGCTTTGAAATTACAGCGAGGCGGGTGCTCTTCAGGAGTGGAGAGTTTTCACGAGGGCCTGAGCCAAACATCTTTTTCTTCATGGAATTCCACGTTGAGCGCGTATTTGCCAACGGGCAATTCGCGGATGCGAGTACCTGTGGCGGCGAATATGGCATTGGTGAGTGCCGGTGCGGTGCCGGGCGTGCCAGGCTCCCCGGCTCCTCCCCAACTCTCGTGGCTGTTGATAATATACGTTTCTATTTTCGGGGCTGAATTCATTCTCACCATAGGGTAGTCATGAAAGTTACTCTGCTGCACTTTGCCGTTCTCTATCGAAACCTCTCCGTAGAGGGCTGCAGTCAGGCCGTAAATAACGCCCGACTCCATCTGGGCGATCAGCCCATCCGGCGAAACGGCAAACCCGGCATCAACGGCAACAATAACCTTGTCGACATTCACGCTGCCTTTAACCACCGTCACTTCCACGACCTCGGCAACGATAGAACCGAAGGATTCCTGCAGCGAAATACCACGGCCGCGGTTCTCGCCCAGGGGTGTGCTCCAGTTTGCTTTAGCTGCAGCGAGATCGAGAACATCCCGTTGCCTTTTATGGTTTTGCAGGAGGTCACGGCGAAACTGGTAGGGGTCTATGCCCGCTTCATAGGCAAGTTCATCGATGAATGATTCGACAAAGAAACCATGTTGCGAGTGGTCTACACTACGCCATGGCCCAAAAGGTATATGGGTTGGGCTGTCGGCAAAGTGTATGCGCTGGTTTGGAATGGCGTAGGATATATGGGGTGCCTCTACCGGTTCGTGCTTGTCTATGAATATATTTTCCCAGGCGATGGGCAGCCCTTGGTCATTCAGTGTAGCGCGAAAGCTGGAGGCTACGGCGGGGCGGTAGTGGTCGTGTTGCACATCCTCTTCTCTGGACCATATCAGTTTGACCGGCACATTCACTTGCTTTGAAATCCTGGCAGCCTGTATAGCGGCATCCGCGTTAGAGCGTCGACCAAATCCACCGCCCATGAAGTAGTTAGTCACGCTCACGTCGCTCGCGTCTATACTCAGGGCATCGGCCACATCATATTTAAACCCCAGGGGGTTTTGTGTGCCGGTCCAAAGGTCACATTTGCCATCGACAACCCGGGCCACGGCGTTCATCGGCTCCATGCAGGCGTGTGCCAGGTAAGGTACTCTGTAATTTCTCTCGACGACACGAGAAGCGCTGGTGAACGCTTCCCCGGTATCGCCGATCTCCAGGTCATTATTGGATTTGCCGGATGCATTTGCTTGCGTCATGTCATCCTGAAACTGTTTGAACAGACTTTGACTGGTCACGTTTTCGCTGCCTGCCTCAGTCCAACTGACGTCAACGGCGGCCAGGGCTTGTCGTGCTTGCCAATATCCGTCGGCTACCACGGCTACGGCGTCATCGAGATTGACAATGTCTATGACGCCGGGCATTTTTCTGGCTTTAGCGGATTCTATGCGTGCGACTTTGGTGCCGAAAACCGGTGCGGCCTTGACGGTGGCGTATTTCATGCCCTCTACAACAACATCGATACCAAAGAGGGCAGAGCCATCCACCTTGGACGGGATATCCAGGCGTGGTTTGCTTTTTCCCATGACGGTAAATTGTTCCGGCGTTTTGAGCCGGGGTTGTGAGGGGGGTGTTTTTTCTCCCGCCTTCACTGCGAAGGTGGAGTAGGGTTCGCGCCTGCCACTGGCCTTATGTACCACCATGCCTTTTGTAGTGCCAAGTTCAGAAACATCAACTTTCCAATTCTCCGCCGCTGCTTCCATCAGCATTTCGCGGGCCGCAGCCCCTGCGACTCGCATGCCATATACACCTGTCGCCCGGATGCTGGTGCTGCCACCGGTAATCTGCAGGTGAACGGCTTTGGTCATCTGCATGAAAATACCGTCGACGCTGCCCGCGAGTATCGCCGGAATTTTTGTGTCCCCAAGCAGGTAGCCCTTGCCCAGTGCGTAGTTAGCGTATCCATCCTCAGCGGGTGCCTCCAAAAAAGAGACATCGTTCCAGTCCGCATCCAGCTCATCGGCCAGCATCTGGCTGAGAGCCGTTTGCGCGCCCTGGCCCATCTCAGAATGTGGCACTATCGCGGTGACCTTGTTGTCGGCATCAATTTTGACCCATGCATTGATCAAGGTCTCTCCTTCGCGGGCAACATATTGGGCGAGGCCCGGTGCCCGGTGGCCAGGGCGAATAGTGATTCCTATTAAAAGGGCGCTGCCTCCGACAACACCGGCACTGATGAACCCTCGTCTGGTCCACTTACCCATGTTGTATCTCCGGCTCGGCCAGGGGGTCAAACAGTTGTACTTCGCCCGTCGCAACTCGCTGTATCCCCCTCCTGATTCGGGAATACATGCCACATCTGCAAATATTGCCGGACATGGCTGCATCAATGTCATTGTCTGTCGGATGTGGGTTACGGTTTAACAGGGCGACAGCCGACATTATCTGGCCCGACTGGCAGTAGCCGCACTGGGGTACCTGCTCATCGATCCAGGCCTGCTGAACCGGGTGGAGTTTGTCGGTACTGGCAATTCCCTCGATCGTTGTAATATCACCCCCCTCAACACTGGCAACGGGGGTGGTACAGGAGCGAATAGGGGTGCCGTTGTGGTGCACGGTACAGGCGCCACACTGAGCAATACCACAGCCAAATTTGGTACCTGTGAGACCGAGGTTTTCCCGGATTACCCACAACAGAGGGGTGTCGGGATCAACATCAATCGCATGGTGTTTCCCATTGATGTTTAGTTTTATCATCCGCGTCACCCTGCTGTTAAAAACGAAGCTGTATTCTAATAAGGATTGGGGAGGCCTTGCAAACGCCATGGTCCTGCTTCTCCAGAAAATATTAGAAATACCTCGAGCCGCTTAAGTTCAGTGTAATCATTGAGTCGTCAGGCTCACTAATGGTAACGTGGCCAGCCTACCTAATGCAGTGATAAGCAGAGTATGAGCGAAGTTCGCCTGGTTATTGGCAACAAAAACTATTCTAGCTGGTCCCTGCGGGCCTGGCTCTGTCTTCGCAAATGCGGCGTCAATTTTGAGGAGGTGCTTCTGCCGCTGGATACGCCTGAATTTCAACAGCGTATTATTGAGCACTCTCCAAGTGGCCGTGTGCCCGTTCTTTGGCACGGAGGACGACCGGTTTGGGATTCCCTGGCTATCTGTGAATATGCTAACGAGACCTTCGCCGGTGGTCGTCTGTGGCCAACTGACCTTTCGATCCGTGGTCTGGGTCGCTCTATGGTTGCCGAAATGCACAGTAGCTTTATGTCTCTGCGCAATGAACTGCCCATGAACTGCCGGGCATTAAACCGGCACGTACCCATGAGCGAAAGCCTGCAGGGGGATATAGGCCGGGTTTGTTCTCTCTGGATGTCTGCGCTTTCTGCTCATAAAAATACCGGGCCCTGGCTGCTGGGGGATTTCAGTATTGCAGATGCCATGTTTGCTCCCGTGGTGATGCGTTTTCGAAATTACGGTGTTCAACTGCCGGAACCTGTTCAGGTTTATTGCGATCACCTGTTGTCTGACATCGATATGCAGGCCTGGATAGAGGAGGCACTGAAAGAGACCTGGATAGTGGAAGCCGACGAAGCCGGTAGTGAACCCTCTCTTGGGTGAATTCGCCCTTGTTCCCATAGCCTTTTTTACTTCCGTGGTGGCCGGTGCCATAGGAATGGGAGGAGGGGTGTTACTCATTGCCCTGATGCCTGGGTTGGTTCCCACTGCAGCTATCATACCCATCCATGCGATCACCCAGCTGACCAGTAATGTATCCAGGGCGGCCTTTGGATGGCGGGATATTGACTGGAGCTTAATCCCCGCGGTTACCATCGGTTCATTTGCCGGCGCCTGGTTTGGAGCTAAAATATATTCCGGTCTGGACCTGAGGTGGGTACCGGGATTAATCGGCTCCATTATCCTGTTTATTACCTGGTTTAAGTTGCCCCAGCCAAAAGGGGGTGGGCAGCTCGCGCTTATCCTGTTGGGCTTCTATCAGACAGGTCTGGGTATGGTGGCGGGTGCGACTGGGCCCCTGGGGGCCGCTGTACTGTTGCGGCACAACAGCGAGCGGGATTGGCTGGTGGTAAATACCGCCGTCTATATGAGCCTGAATCATGGATTGCGAATGCTGGCCTTCGGCCTGATGGGTTTCGCGTTTATGCCATGGATTGAGCTGATCCTTGCAATGGCGGTTGCGGTTATTCTCGGCTCCTGGGTGGGAACCCGTTTGCGTTCCATGATTCCACAGAAGATTTTTCATCTTTGCTTCAAACTAGTGGTAACGTTGTTGGCATTGCGTATGATTATTCTTACTCTCATTAACCCAATCACCTAAGTCAATACACTTATGCACGGATCATTCACCCGTCTCTCTGCCTCAAGGTTCCTCGTCCCGGTATTTGCATTGTTCATATTGGCTGCATGTACTGCTAGTGACGAACGAGAATACGCTGACTGTAAGCTGGCCCCCGGCCGAGGCCCCTGGGAGGACGCGCGGTGTCGAGGAGTTGATTTTCGAGCGGTGGGAAATGAACCGGGGTGGCACCTGGAGATACAGCACGATCGTCATATCTTGTTCGTCGGAGACTATGGTATGAACCGTGTATTGTTTCCGGCCCCGTTCATGAGCACGGTTGGTGATCTTACTATTTACTCTGCCAGCAATGAGAATGGGGAGCTGAAGGTGGAGATTCTAGAGCAGCTTTGTACCGACACCATGAAGGGTGACACATTTACCAGCACGGTCACGCTTTACCTGAATGCACAGACCTTTATGGGCTGTGGAAACTCACTTTCTTCGCCATGGGAATGACATTGTGAAGTGCTTGTAACTACATGATAAATAGCTAACGCTTCGGTTTCCCGCAAATAGTATGCAGCTAGCAGTGCAGCCCCCGCACCTTGACCGACATCAATGCTCATCTTCCACTGAACCCTTATTATGCGCATATTGCAGTATGTGCTGGTTTGCACCCCAATAGTGAAGTAACCGATGGAGTTATTAATGAAGAAAGTTTTCTCCACGGTATTAAGGGGTGCCACATTTGATGAGGGGGTATACAACCTGGGTATAGCCTACCGTTTTTAACCCATTTGACCGGCTCACCTACGGTCTTATGGTGCTTGGCCCCGCTTTTTTAGCGGGGCTTTTTTTATTAAAGTCTTAATTCGGGGACAGTTTACTTAATATAATTCGGGGACAGTTTACTTAATTATGCAGGGGCAGGGCTGCCCCTGCATAATTAAGTAAACTGTCCCCGAATTCTCTCCCGAATTACTTCACTAGTGCATATGTTCAGAATGCTCCGATCTGATACTGCTGTCGTGCATGCCGTGGGAATGGGTCATATATATCGTCCACACTCCGGAGGCGATAAGGAACAGTGCAATAAGTATTTTAAGGCCTCTGCGCCGTAAAAAATTCTGGATATTTACCGCCCCAAAACTGGTCGCCAGCATTGCCGGTAGGGTGCCGAGGCCAAAGCAAAGCATCAGCATTGCAGAGTGAAGCCCACTCTGTGCTGTTGCCGCCCAGGCTAGGCTGCTGTAGATGAGCCCGCAGGGCATCAGCCCCCAGCACAGGCCCAGCCCCAGGGCATGGCTCCAATGCTGTATTGGCAGATAACGCGAGGAAAACGTCTGTACGGGCTGCCACAGTTTTGCTCCCAGGCGCTCCAGTTGCGCCATGCCGCGCCACCAGTCTGCGATATACAAACCCATTCCCAGTAACAAAAAGCCGGCGATGTAGCGTAGGGCCGTTGTCCAGCCCTGTAGATCCACGGCGCCTGCGGCAAAGCCCAGTGCCCCCCCCAGCATGGTGTAACTGGAGATTCTGCCCAGATGGTAGGCCACCGTGATAGTGGGGCTCTTGTTGCCACCGAGGTTGAGAGCAGCTGCTATGCCACCGCACATACCAAGACAGTGCCCGGCGCCGGCAAGACCCAGGCCAATGGCACCCAAAAAGGAGAGCTCGCTTAAGATTATGGTTTCTCCGAGTCCGCCGGGTTCGCCTCGGCTGTGGGTTCGTCATCGGCCAATATCTTCCAGGCCTCCTTGTCCAGATCGTCGTATTGACCACTGTTAATGGCCCATAGCAATAATTTAATCGCGATGGCACAAAATAGCAGTGCGACAGGAATAAGAAAATATAAGCTGGCCACAGTCAGGTTCCGGTTTATCTGTTCAGGCGCAGTGAGTTTAACACCACCAGCAGGGAGCTCAGCGACATGCCTATCGCTGCGGCCCAGGGGGGGATAAAGCCAAATGCTGCCAGGGGTATAGCAATGACATTGTATCCCAGTGCCCAGGCAAAATTCTGCTTGATAATACGCCTGCACTGGCGCGATTTTCGCCAGGTGTGAATGATCGCATGCAGATCCCCCTCTACCACTAAAAAATCGGCCTGAGTGCGGGCCAGGTCGGTAGCACCCGCCACGGCAAAGGATGTATTTGCCACACTCAACACCGGCGCATCATTTAGACCATCACCCACCATTGCCACGATGGCGCCCCCGCCCTGCAGTTGTTTTACATATTCCATTTTTTGCTGCGGCCGCATGTCCACGTTCAGCGTATCTATACCCAGCTGTGCGGCAAGAGAGGGCCCCTGGTCGGAGCTGTCGCCGGTCAAGAGCTCCACGGCCAGGCCCGCTGCTTTTGCTGTGTCGACTACCTCCTTGGCTTCAGCCCGTACTGTATCGTTCAGGCCAATCCAGGCCAGGGGTACGTCAGCCCTGCACAGTGCAATCCAATAGAGCTTATCACCGGGGGGTGCGGGGCAGGCGGGCGTGTGCTGACGACTAAAGTGCTCACTGCCCAGGGTGTAGCGGTAGGCCCCCCGTTGGCCAGTCAGCCCCGCACCTATTTCATAATCCACACTGTCAAAATGAACATTACTGTCTGTTGCTTCGAAGGCACGGGCTATGGGGTGGTTGGAATGCTGTTGCAGGGCGGCGGCCAGAGCCAGGACTTCTGGCTCAGATACTTCAGCCAGCGTGACAATTTTGGCTATCGTGAGTTTGCCCTCGGTCAGGGTTCCGGTTTTATCAAACACCAGGTGGGAGATGCGGGACAGGGATTCCAGTGCGTTTTCACCCCTGACAATAATGCCGGCGGAGCGCAGTGCATTGGCAGCTGCGGTCAGGGCTGCCGGTGTCGCCAGGGAGAGTGCACAGGGGCAGCTAATGACCAGTACAGAAAGACTGATCCACAAGGCCTGCTGGGGATCTATATAAGCCCATGTGATTGCGGTGGCAGCGGTAATCATTAATACAGCGGCGACAAAGCGTGAGGCGACCCTGTCGGCCAGCTTTGCCAGGGCGGGTTTATCTGCTTCACCGCGTGTGATGGAGCGCTGCAGCAGGGCCAGGCGTGTGTCGCGGTAGGAGCCCAGTACGCGGGCTTCCATGCTTGCCTCCATATTGACGGTGCCCGCATAAACGGTATCACCTGGCTGCACAGTCCGGGGCAACTCCTCGCCATTGAAGGCACTTTCCTGCACAGCGCTATTACCTTTTATGAGCTGTGCATCTATCGCAATGGTTTCTCCTGGTTTTAATAAAACGGTATTGCCAGCTTCGACTTTCTGACGCAGTCTGTTTTGCCACTGCCCATCTGTGCGAACCAGAACCAGTGGCGGCAGGGAGTCCTCAAGGTCGATCCAGGTGGAGGCGTTGCGCTGCCTGACGCGTAATTCCAAAAAGCGAGCGAGCAGGAGGAAGAAGGTAAACATCACTACCGAGTCAAAATAAACCTGACCGGTGCCGCTGAGTGTGGCCCAGGCGCTGGCCAGCCAGGCCAGACCGATGGCCAGTGCCACCGGCAAATCCATAACCAGGGCGCCCTGTCTCAGGTGGCGCCAGGCTGTAGTAAAAAAAGGTCTGGCGCTGTACAGGACAATAAAGCTGCTCACCAGCAGGCTGACCCAGCGCAACAGCGCCTGGTACTGATATTCCATCCCCTGTATGTCGCCCGCGTGCAGTGCGATGGCAAACATGCCAACTTGCATCATACCCAGACCGGCGACAGCCAAACGCTTCAGCCCAGTTTTGTATTCCCCGGACATCTGCTCGCGCTGTGCACTGCTCTGGAAGGGTCGCGCTTTGTATCCCAGGGCTTCAATACGCTGAAATACGCCACTGAGAAGGGTTTCTTCAGGAAGAAACTCAATGTCTACCCGGCTCTGGCTCAGTTGTACCGAGGCTTTTTTTACACCGGGCATGGTCAGTAGTGATTGTTCGATCAACCAGGTGCAGGCGGCGCAGGTCATTCCCCCCAGTAACAGTCGCGCCTTACAATTTCCGGAATCGTTTTTTTCGGTAAAAGTGGCGGCCAGTTCCGGGTCATCATAGATCAGGAAGTGGGCCGCGCTATTGCTGTCCTGTGTGAGGGGCTCCGCTGGCGGGCGGAGGCTGAACGCTGTCCTGTGTTGATAGAAGCTCTCCATACCGCCACTGGCTATCAGGCTGGCAACAGCGCGACAGCCGGGGCAACACATGGGCTGGGCTTGGCCGTCGATAAGGACATCATAATGCACGCCTGCCGGCACACCCTCTCCGCAGTGGAAGCACGGTGTAGGAGGGGGGGTATCGTTTGATGGTGCTGTTGACGAGGGCTTAGTTGACAGGCTCATCGCCAATTTCACTGTGCTTGATCGAGCCATCCAGACGCCATGGCTCCGCACCGACAGAGACGAGAGTCCAGTGCCAGCGTGGTGCAATTTTATGGGTCAGTTTGCCGATATATAGCCCCGAGCCGCTGTATTGTAACGTTACCTCAAAGTCCCGATCAGCTTCCAGTGGGTGAGATAAGCTAAGGCTCAACGCCTCGCCTTCATCCAGGGGGGATATGCTTACTTCCACGCGCCTTTCATCGCCCACTCCCAGAAACATAAAGCTGGCTGTAATACCTCGGCGTTCAGCAACTTGTTTTTTCTCCAGCTGTCGATTGATGACGAGGCCGACTTTATAGGGCTCATTCGCAACCAGGTCGTCGGAGTATTTATGGGCTATATACAGGGTGATAAAACCGGCTATAACTACCGTGCCGGGCAGGGAGATTAACAGCCAGGGCCAGAACTGCTTATACCAGGGCAGTGTGTCGTATCGGGGAAGCTTGGAGGCCATCATATGGGTTTCATAAAGCGTGATTCGGAGGTAGTGCTTAACGAGGGCATGTCTGTAGCCATTACATCAAAGTGTAGCGTCTGGCTTGGTTTATTCAGTGCTGCGGGGTCCGCTCGCACACGCAGGGTCACCGATGCAATCTCGCCGCCATCGAGTGTGTATAGCGTCTCGCCAATTATCTGTGCCCCTTCAATGCCTGAAATGGAAATATGAAACTCGTGCATGGACTTATCCATATTCAATAAGTGCAGGGTATAGATATTTTCTATCTGTCCGGAGTCTGTGGTGAGATATAACTCTGTGCGATCGCGAATAACCGTCAGTTCCAAGGGTATCCGACTTAAAATATGTGTGGTGAATAAACCAACCATAATAAGCAAAACTATAAAATAGCCAATAATACGCGGTCGCAGCCAGTGGGTTGTGCCCCCTTCAAGCTGATGTTCGGACGTGTAACTGATCAGGCCATTGGGGTATTTCATTTTATCCATGATAGAATTACAGGCATCGATACACAGAGCGCAGCCAATACACTCGTATTGCAGGCCGTCGCGTATGTCTATGCCAGTGGGACAGACCTGCACGCACAACTCACAATCAATGCAATCTCCCAGGCCCTGTGCCGCGTAGTCAGAGCCGTGTTTACGTGAGCCGCGGGACTCTCCACGTTTAGTGTCATAGGAAACAATGAGCGTGTCTTTATCAAACATGACTGATTGAAAACGGGCGTAGGGGCACATGTACATGCACACCTGCTCGCGCATCCAGCCTGCGTTGATGTAGGTTGCCAAGGTGAAAAATACCGTCCACATCAGTGCCCATTGGCCAACTGAACATGTGGCGAAATCAACGACCAATTCCTTAATGGGGTAAAAGTAACCCACAAAAGTCAGGCCGGTAACAAAGCCGACAAATAGCCAGGAGATGTGCTTGGCCGCTCGCCTGGCTATTTTTTGAGCATTCCAGGGAGCCTTGTCCAGCTTGATTCTCTGATTGCGGCTGCCCTCGGTCTTTTGTTCCAGCCACATAAAGATACTGGTCCACACTGTCTGGGGGCAGGTGTAGCCACACCATACCCGGCCAGCGAATACTGTCACTGTAAACAGACCGAATGCTGCGATAATTAACAGGAAGGCGAGCAGGGGGAAATCCTGGGGCCACAGGGTTAAGCCGAGAATGTGAAATTTTCGTGCGGGTAGATCGAACAGTATGGCTTGCCGTCCGTCCCAGCTAAGCCACGGTAAGAATATATACCCCAGTAGCAGGGGCCAACCGGTGTACAGACGAATTTTCTGGAAGAAACCCTCAATTTTTCGGGTATATATTTTCTCCCGGCGCTCATAGAGATCGATTTCACCGACTTCCGCAGGGGTGACCTCCTGAACATCGATTAAATCTTCGTCTTTCATTACCATGATCCGGTGTGCAGTCAGGGAACAGAGCAGGGCTAGCGCAGAGCCCTGCTAATTGAACGAATTGAGCAGCCTTCAGGGCTGGTTCAGGCTGTATATATAGGCCGTGAGAATGTGAATCTTGTCCTCACTGAGAGTGTCCTTATGCGCGGGCATCACGCCGTTTCGTCCACTGCGTATGGTTTGGCTGATCTGCTCGGGCTTGCCACCGTACAGCCAAATGCCATTGGCCAGATTTGGGGCCCCCATAAGGGGGTTGCCAGTGCCATCACTCTGGTGACATGCGGCGCAATATGTTTTGAAGCGTGCTTCACCTGCAGCAATGTCTTCCGGGTTACCTTTACGGCCGCTCAGCGACATTATGTAGGCAGTGGCTTCTTGTACACCCTGGTCACCGAGAATCTCTCCCCATGCTGGCATAACAGCTCTACGCCCGTCGTGGATAGTCTTCTTGATTCCCTCGGCAGTCCCACTGTAGATCCAATCGCCATCCGTCAGGTTGGGAAAACCATAACGGCCCTTGGCATCAGCGCCGTGACACTGGGCACAACTGTTGGCAAACATGCGCTGGCCCATTTTAAGCACCTTGGGGTCGGTAGCTATTTCGGCTATAGGCAGGGCGAGATACTTGTCGCGCATTTCCTGAAACCTCTCATTGGCCACTTCCACAGTGCGGTCGTGTTGACCCGTCGCTGTCCAGCCCAGTAAGCCGGGGTAGTTGCCCATGCCGGGGTAGACCACCAGATAGCCAATGCCCCACACAATGGTAATGACAAACATATAAAACCACCAGGCGGGAAGTGGGTTATCCAACTCCTCAATGCCATCGTAGATGTGCCCGGTGGTCACCTCGTTATCGCCAGCGCGGGGAGTGCCCTTGCGGTTGGCGAATAAAATCCAGGTGATACCCACGATTGTGATCGTGGTCAGAATGATGATCCAGTTACTCCAGAAGCTAGTCATTCCCTACTTCCTCCTGCAAGGTACGTTGATTCAGTTCTTCATCCGCGAACGGTATATTGGCTGCGTCATCAAAGGTCGTCTTTCGTTTTTTGCTGTAGGCCCAGAAACATAAGCCTATAAAAGCAATCATTAAAAATAAGGTGCTGAGACCCCTGAGGTCATTGATATCCATGCTTAGCGTCTCGACTTCAGTAATAGGCCCAAATTCTGGAGATAGGCTACCAGGGCATCAATTTCTTTTTTACCCTCCACTGCTGCTTTGGCTCCAGCTATATCCTCATCGGTATAGGGGACGCCTACTTTGCGCAGTGCTGCCAGCCTCTTAGGGGTAACCTCGGCGTCTATCACATTCTCAAACAGCCAGGGGTAAGCTGGCATATTAGACTCTGGAACAACATCGCGCGGGTTGAACAGGTGAGCCCTGTGCCAATCATCGCTATAGCGTTGACCAACGCGTGCCAGGTCGGGCCCCGTGCGCTTTGAGCCCCACAGATGCGGGTGGTTGTAGACCAACTCGCCGGCTACAGAGTAGTGACCGTAGCGTTCTGTCTCGGCGCGCAGTGGGCGTATCATTTGTGAGTGACAATTGTTACAGCCCTCACGGATGTAAATATCGCGCCCTTCCAGTTGCAGCGCAGGCAGGGGTTTAAGCCCGGCGATGGGCTTCTGCACTTCGTCGCCAAAGATCAACGGTACCAATTCTACCAGCGTACCAAAACTGATTGCGACCAGGATCAGCACCATCATAATACCGATATTCTTTTCTACGATGTCGTGATTCATAGAATATTCTCCTTAGGCCGCGCTGGCAGCAGGTGCAGCTTCGGCTTGAAATTCTTTGCGGGTGGTCATGTAGACGTTGTAAGCCATTAGCAACATGCCACAGAAGAACATACCCCCACCGACCAGTCTCACCAGGTAGCCGGCATAGCTAGCCTCCACGGACTCCACAAAACTGTAGGTCAGGGTGCCGTCCTGGTTGTAGGCGCGCCACATCAAGCCCTGCATGATGCCATTGACCCACAGTGCAGCGATATAGAGCACGGTGCCAATGGTGGACATCCAGAAATGCGTGTTGATCAGGCTGATACTGTACATTTCAGTTTTGCCAAAAAGGACGGGGATAAGGTGGTACATCGCGCCGATAGTAATCATGGCAACCCAGCCCAGTGCACCGGCGTGGACATGGCCTATGGTCCAGTCCGTGTAGTGGGAGAGGGAGTTTACGGTTTTGATGGCCATCATCGGGCCTTCAAAGGTGGACATGCCATAGAAGGATAGGCTGACTACCAGAAACCGCAGAATAGGGTCGGTGCGCAACTTGTCCCAGGCACCGGACAAGGTCATCATGCCATTAATCATTCCGCCCCAGGAGGGTGCCAATAGAATAAGAGACATCACCATGCCCAGGCTCTGTGCCCAGTCGGGCAGGGCGGTGTAGTGCAGGTGGTGAGGGCCGGCCCAGATGTAGACGGCGACCAGGGCCCAGAAGTGCACGATACTCAGGCGATAGGAGTAAACAGGGCGGCCCGCCTGTTTGGGGACAAAATAATACATAATGCCCAGAAAGCCTGCGGTGAGGAAAAAGCCCACGGCATTGTGCCCATACCACCACTGCACCATGGCATCGACGGTCCCGGCATACACCGGATAGGACTTGGTCAGCGTGACAGGTATTACCAAGCTGTTAATGATATGTAAAACGGCCACGGCGATGATAAAAGAGCCGAAGAACCAGTTGGCAACATAGATGTGAGAGGTTTTCCGTTTTGTGATGGTACCGAAAAACACAATGGCATAGACAACGAATACGGCGGCGATCAGTAGGTCAATTGGCCATTCCAGTTCAGCGTATTCCTTGGAGGAGGTAATGCCCAGGGGAAGCGTTATTACAGCGGCAATGATAACCAGTTGCCAGCCCCAGAAGGTAAAGGCAGCCAGTTTGTCAGAAATGAGCCTAACTTGGCAGGTACGCTGCACCACGTAGTAGGATGTGGCAAACAGGGCGCTGCCGCCAAAGGCAAAAATAACCGCGTTGGTGTGCAGCGGCCGAAGGCGGCCGAAGCTAAACCAGGGCAGGTCAAAGCTCAGGGCGGGCCAAATCAACTGGGAGGCAATAACCACCCCGACCAACATGCCGACGACGCCCCATACCACGGTCATGATGGCGAACTGCCGCACAACCTTGTAGTTGTATACAGGGTGTTCCAAATCAGAATTAAGCTCACTCATGGTTCAATTCCATTCTAATATTTCAGTGTTTCAGAAATTAATAATTCGATAGACGGGTGGTCAATGGCTTCAGTCTGTGAAAGCCGGTGCCGCGCCAAAGTCCCACAAAATAATGGAGATCACCATCAGGGAAACAATGATAACCATACCTATGGCCAGAACCGCGCTGGAAAACAAAAAACCACGCTCTTCGGGAATATCCATGACAATGGGGATGCCCAGGTACATCAGATACACTGACCAGGAAATGGCTCCCACACCGACTAGCAGGTCTACCCAGAGCAGAGGGAAAAATCCCACAAGGCCCGCAAGATATAAAGGGGTGGCCATAAGCCCGGCGATAGCCAGACCTTTTGCCAGACTGGATTCGGCGCCGTAAGTACTGGCCATCCAGTGAATAAAGTAGCCAATAGCCGCAAGGCTGCCTACCATGGCGAAGTAAAACAGAATACTGATTTGCCGGGCGCTGGTAACAGTGAGCTTAATGGTGTCTCCACCGTCACCTATTGTCCAGCCCACCTGGCTGGTACCGTAAAACCAGGCGACCGCGGGTAAAACTGCCATAATCCAAGGGTATAGAACCAATATATTCATAGAACTGGGCGATAATTTGGCGATTTTACGCCATTGGGACCTGGGCTTAACCAGCAGTCCGAACGTATGCTGAATCATGTCTTGTTGTACTCCCCCGCGACTTTATTTTTTTGCGCACGCGTATTGTATTGTATAAAAACCCAATTGCCATGGCTTATGCCATGTTCAATAAGTGTAATATACCACCTAGGTGCTTAGGTTGGCCATCGCTCGCAAGCCCTGAATGTCTTTTATTTCGATTTCCTTGTTGTCCACACTCAACAAATCCATCTTTTGCATGCGACTGAATACCCGGCTGACGGTTTCAACGGTAAGCCCCAGGTAGTTGCCTATGTCGACTCGTGACATGGGTAGACGAAATGCGGTGGCGCTGAGCTTGCGTCTGGCATTGCGGGTGGAGATGCTCAGCATCAGGCTGGCCACGCGCTCATCGGCCGAATTTTTACTCAGAAGCGTGATGAGTTGTTGGTCTTCTGTAATCTCGCGACTCATAAGTTGGAAAAAATGGCGCTGCAGACTGGGCATCAAAGTGCTTAGTTTTTCCAAGGAGCTAAAAGGTATTTCACATACAGCGGACGTCTCCAGGGCTTTGGCAGAGGAGGCGTGTGCATTGTTGGCAATGCCATCCATGCCGAGTATTTCCCCAGGGAAATAGAAGCCAGTGACTTGCTCCCGGCCGTCGTCCGTTGTTTTGTAGGCTTTTAAGGTGCCAGAGCGCACCGCATAGACTGACTGGAAGTCGTCCCCTTCGCGATACAGGTGTTGATTTTTTTGGATGGGTTTGCTGCGCTGGATTATTTCGTCGAGTTGCGCTATATCCTCACTTTCCAGTGCCAGTGGCAGACAGATAGCATTGAGCCTGCAATTCCCACAGTTTGTCTGGTAATCGTGGCTGCAGGGCTTGAACGTCTCATCATCACCGATATTTGCCAGGTGAATACTCATATCTGTTTCTGTTTCCGTGTTCGTGAACAGACGGAAGTATACTAGATTGTGGAGTTTACAGGTATGTTTTTTCCCCAGGCTAAACGGTGGCAGAAAAGCGTGGTGCTGGGCGATCCCCGCTGTGTGTACCCAGATAGGCATCAAATGGCATGCAGATGTTACGCAAAAATGGGCGCCCCTTGTGGGTTACCTGAATACCGGTCTCACTGATTTCCAGTAAGCCATCTTCTTCCATGGTGCGCAGACTGGAGATTTCACTGGCGAAGTCACGGTTAAAGTCTATGTCGAATTGATGATTACACTCCACGATATCCAGCTTCATGTCTGAAATAAGCGCCATAATAATATGCCGTCTGAGGTCGTCGTCGGCGCTGGATTTAAAGCCCCTGACTATGGCCAGCTCACCCTTATCAATGCGCTGGTAGTAGCGTTTGATATCGGGCTCATTCTGCAGGTAGAAATCGCCCATTTGACTGATAGCGGAAACGCCCAGACCCAGTAAATCATCGGCCATATGCAGAGAGTAGCCCTGGAAATTGCGTTGTAATCTCCCCTCTTCCTGGGCGATAGCGAGCTCATCGTCAGGGAGAACATAGTGATCCATGCCGATAAACAGATATCCTGCCTCTTGCAGAGTCTGGCTTATCAGTAGTTGTAGTAACAGTTTTTCTCCCGGTTCTGGCAGGGTCAGGCGGTCTATCGACCTCTGGGAGCTAAAGCGCTCGGGAAGATGGGCGTAGTTATAACAGGCGATGCGGTCCGGACGCAGGGTGATAACCTTGCGTAGAGTCTCCGTCATGGTAATACGGTCTTGGTGGGGCAAGCCATATATCAGGTCGAAGCTCAATGAGCGGAAACCGTGGGCGCGAATACACTCTACCAGCGGGACGACCTTGCTGTAGGGCTGAATTCTGTTGGTCGCTTTTTGCACCAGTGGATCAAAATCTTGAATGCCCAGACTGATTCGGTTAAAGCCCACCCCCTTGAGCAGGGCAATTGTTTCGAGGTCGACGGTGCGGGGGTCGATCTCAATGGAGTACTCCCGATAACCTTTGTCCAGCAGGCGAAAATGACTGGCCAGCATGTGCATAAGCTCGGTGATCTCGGCGTTATCCAGGTAGGTGGGTGTACCGCCACCCCAGTGCATCTGGGTGATTGGTCGATGGCTTCCTACCAGTTCGGACTGTAATTCAATCTCTGTTTGTAAGTGACGGAGGTACTCTCCCGCTACACCTTTCTTGCGCGTGACAATTTTATTGCAGCCGCAGTAGTAACAAATATCTCGGCAGAAGGGCAGGTGGATATACAGCGACAGGGGTTCGAGGCTGGGCCCAAGGGATGCTTTATAATCTTCCAGGGGGAAATCCTGGCGGAACTGAGGTGCAGTGGGGTAGGAGGTGTAACGCGGGCCCTGACAGGCATACTTCTCTGCCAGTACCACACCCGCTTCACAAGCGGCAGACAGCACCCCTGAGGGCTTCGATTCGCTAGCAATCAAACTCATAGTACTCGTGATGCTTCAATATATTAGGGCGCAAAGATAACACAAGTCCTCTGGGGGGGGTGTTGATGTAAGTCAAACGGGAGACACTGTGCGAAACATAGTGTGCCCATATCCGCTATGCCAGTGAGACCACCTGTGCACCCAATGTCTGCCGCAGCGCGGGCAGGGCGCTCTGCCAGGGGATGTCATTGGGGCCTATGTCTTATTTCTCAATATTGGCCAGGTCCGCAGTGATCTCGGTGAGCAGTTTGGGCTTGCCAACGCCCCAGCCCTGCAAGTAATCCACCCCAATTTCCTCTAATTTTTTGATGATGGCCACGTTCTCGACAGACTCGGCAATGGTTTTCTGGCCCAGGAAGTGCGCCAGGTCGTTAATAGAGCGAGTCATGGCGTAATCATTGCGATTGCTGTCGATTTCCTTGATGAAGGTGCCGTCGATTTTGACGTAATCTACCGGCAGCTCGCGCAAGTAGTTGTGGCTTGCCAGGCCGGTGCCAAAGTCATCAATGGAGAATTTACAGCCAATATTGCGGAAGGCCCGAACAAAATCTGCCGCTTTAACGAGGTTGGATATGGTTCCTGTTTCTGTAATTTCAAAGCAGAGCTTGCTGGTGCCCACACCAAATTCTGAGATTTCTTCGAACAGGTAATCCATAAAACTATCGTCAGTGATGCTGCTGCCGGACAGGTTAATCGACAGGCTTGGAACAACTTTCTGGCTGTCCATGAGCTGACTTATCCAGGTAAACGCTTCCTTTATCACCCAGCGATCAACCAGCCCCATATAGCCGTAACGCTCGGCAGATTTTATAAATTCCAGGGGGGATGAGAGTGTCCCGTCCTTGTTGGTAAGCCCCAATAGCAATTCAAAATGTTGTGAGTTGTCACCGCTTCCGTCTATTGATGTTTGCACAATAGGTTGTGCGCGAAGAACGAAACGATTAGTTTCAAGGGTCTGCTGAATTCGGGATTTGGCCTCCAGTTGAGATTTTTTGTAGCGGTCGATATCGGCCTGCTCCTCTTCATACTCAACGACCTGGTTGCGCCCTCTGTCCTTGGCCAGGCGCATGGCCGAATGGGCGCACTCCAGCACATCGGCCACGCCCGGGCTGTAGTCGCGAATGGGAGCTACACCGATAGAGACGGTGAAAGTAACGTTTTCATCTTCGATTTCTACGCTACTTGATTCGATGTCAGCGCGTATTTGATTGGCGTGTTTTACGGCCTGTTCTATTGTCTGGTCCAGTAACAACACGCCGAATTCGTCGCCTTCTATCCGCGAGGAAGAGGACTTTTTACCGTGCAATTGTGCCAGTAACCTGGCGAACTCGAGCAGCACAAGATCGCCGTTGGCCTCGTCATAGACCTGATTGACCAGGTCGAACTGGTCGATGTTCAAGTACAGCACGGCGTGTTGGGATTTTTTGCGCTCTGCGTGGCGCAGGGCGCGGGTGGCCTGTTGCAAAAAAGTATCGTAATTGATCAATTTTGTAAGAGAGTCATGGTTTCTGGCAAAACTCAGGGATTTTTGCACGTGTTCCAGAGTGTCGTACATGCTCTGGTCTACCAGTGACAGTTTGTCGGCGACAGTGGGGGGTTTAACGCCGCGACTCAATTGCCGCGCCAGTTGCACAGCGGTCACATCGGCGTGTCGCTGGCCCAGTTCATTGACAAAAATGAAGCGGTCCTGGTCGTCGCTGATCCAGGCCAGTTGCATGCGCCGCTTCTGGCCATCCTTGTCTTTGTAGTTTAGCCAGGTACCCTTTTCCAGTTGATTTACGCGTTGTATCCAGCGATTGATTCGGGGCAGGGACTTGATCCTGGCGCTTATATCACTCGCTTCAGGCTGCTGGACTTCCTCTTGCAGGGCGATGGGTATCAGCGTTATTTCCTGCCTCCCATCGAGAATGTCCCGCAACGTATTGAGCACCGTTTGGTGGGCAACACTGGTGGGCAGGGCGGAAGATATCTGTTGGCTTATCATGTCTATAAGAGGTTCTGCCTCCAGGCTGCGTTCCATCAACAGGTCTTCGTCGATGCTCTCTTCGTGTTGCTCAGTCAGCCAAAGAGACAGTAAATCCAGTGTTTTGACGTGCTCTTTCCAGGTGCTGCTGTCAGTGCCTTCACGCAGATGCGTGAGTACCAGCAGATCGCGCAGCCCACTGTCGACCAGCTGCACCAGAACCTCCGGTGCCTGCGGGGGGGCAATTCGGGCATTAATAACGGCGGCAGCGGCCAACTGTGCTGTTTTGAGTTTCTGCTGGCCCTCCTGGGTCTTGATCACACGTTCACGATTGCGTTCCTGGGCGCGCTGCTGCTGTGAGACCAGTTTTTCGACCTTTGCCAGAGCGGTATCGAAGACAATACTGTCATCGTCGTACTCCTCTATTATTTTGTCGACAATTCGTTCAATGCGACTTTCAAGTGCCTTGTTGGGGAAGTTTGCCGAGCCAGCCAGCTGTGCCAGTTTGTCGACAACGGCCCGTGCCGGGTGGTCCCGGTCGACAAAGAAGCGGGGTTCGAGCAGAGCCAGCTTGGCCATGGGGATTTGCAGGTTGCCCAGAGCGGGCTTCAGCTCCTTGGTTACATCCACCTGTGACTTTATCGTGCCAAACAGGTTGTCGACCAGGTCGAGCTGATTGATACTTTCCTGTGATAGACCCTTGGTCTGCTTCAGCCCCCCGATATTCTCGCGGTTGGCCGTCAGATACTCGCGCAGGGAAGCCGTTTCTAACAGGGCGCCGCGGACATCGGGGAGCTGCTGTAATGCACTCAGGGCATCGGCCACGCTGGGGGCATCGGCAAGGTCTTCCTCGGGTATATTGTCTGCAAGCGGGACTCCCGACAACAGGGCATCCGCCTCGCGCTTGAAATTCAGGGCGGTTATAACGGAGTTGTAGAGTGCATCTGGCGAGAAATGCCTGCTATAGCTGTTTGTATCTTTTGCCTGTGGCGTATCCTCTTTGCTTTTTACTTTGGGTGTTGCCCGCTTTAGCTGTTTCTTTTTTTTCGGCTTGAGCAGCGTTCCGTTTGCCTTGACCTCTTTTTCCAGATTGGGACGCAGGCCAGCTTCCCGTAACGGCAGGTTGAGGGCTTCGTAATAGTCGTCCAGCTTGGCTATAAATTCTTTATCGAACTGTCGCAGTATGTCGGCGATGGCCTCTTTTGGAATTTCCTTGCCCCTGAGGGATTTTGGGAAAGCCCGGGCTATTTTTTTGACATGGACAGGCAGGTGCACCTTGTTGGGGTCTATTTCAAGCAATCTTGCCAGGCGGATGGTCAGGCATTCCAGTGGAATACGGTATTTCTCTGAACCGGCGTCAATCATCTTGTTAATGGCCAGATGCGTTTCGAATTCCTCGATACTTATCAGCCCAAGCTTATGTGCGCTGTGTGCCTGCTGCGACTCGGAGTAAGTATCTGTATCTTCGCGTGTCACGTCCTCGTACTGTCTGCTGAGATCCACCTTCAGGGCATTGCTTATCGCCCCGGTGTTGCGCGAGATAGCATTCATCGCATCGTAATAGGCGTTGTAGCCCGAGGAGTCTGGCTTGATTCGGGAAGATTGCTTGAACAGGTGCTCTATCAGCTTTTCTAAAAACGCATCGAAGTCCTGTTGCAACAGCAGGATACTCTGCTGTTGCAACATTTTTAGCGCCTCTTTGTCAGAGAGGGCAGGAGGTAAAATTTGGATTTCGTTTTCCGGCATGCGATCTTATAACCAGTACCTTATGCGGGGGTAGCATTGCTTCGGCTTACTCACGGAGCCTAAACTCGTCCTCAGTATACCGCCATATAACTGAAATATGATCAGCCGCGAGGTTTTTTCTTGTATTTTCCTTTCAGGCGCTTCTTGATTCGCTGTTTGTTGTCATAGTAGTAAAACGGAATGCGCCAGAGCGGCGACAGGGGTCGCCCCAGGTGTGCCTCATAGGCTGCGATAAAGGCTTCTCTGTCCCCCCAGTTCAACTTGTAGGCGATGCGAATGAGGTCCAGCATGCGGTGACGCTGCTTTAAGCCCGAGCCGCGGCCCAGCCAGGCTCTGCCTATATCAATGAGCATAGGCTGGATGCTGCCATCGGGGTTTTGTGCCAGCAACAGGTTTCCCGCGGAGAGGTCTTTATGGATGATCTGGCGGTTGTGCATGTCGCAGACAAATGTGCTCAGCAGTGTAAGCCAGCTAGACTTGTCCAGCCCTTTGTAGCTCACCGCACCATCGCGGAAGGCCGCATAGACTTCCCGTGCGGAAAAAGCATCGGGAACGAATTCACACAGATACCAGGAGTCCTTTATACCGGATTGACCTGGGCGCTCATGAAAAGCCACTGGCAGAGGCGTACTGACGCCCCTGCGCAGCATTTCACAGGCATTGTTCCAGTGCCGCCTGCCCTTGCTCGGCCTGAATCGATAGCTTATGCGCTTAAAGCCTTTTGTACGATTTAGCTTTACGGTGACCTGTCCGCTACCACCCCGGGGGTCGGCGACATTCCATATTCTATTTCGGCTGTCGCGTAAGACAGCGGTTTCATCAAGTTTGACCAGAGAATCCGGGTACAGGGTGCCGGCCTTCGCTAAATCATCCCGTTGCCGGGTGCGGCTTAATAGATAGGCTCCGCGCCACTGCGGGTTTTCGTAGGCCACTGATTGGTGGTCTGGTGAACTGAGATGGATGATGCCCTGCGGTGTGGCATTCGTCAGTTCGCTGTCTGTATGGGTTGTGGGTATAACATTGATATCAATAAATATCGGGTGCTCGCAGATGACCAGGGGGCGCGGGATAGCTCTGCCACTGGTGTCACAAAACTGGGCCGTGGCCAGCACGTCCTCGGCAAAAAATATCTCCAGGGGCCAACTCTGTCCGTCCCGGCACCAGCACAGCAGGAATCTCTCCCCCGTGGGTTTCTCAAAACTGAACAGGCTTACCCCGTGTACCAGGTGAATCACGTTATAGCATCGCGTCCCGGCTAACATTGACAGGCAATTTTTGAGGGTGGAATATGCAGATGTTGGGCTGAAGTCGTCCAACTCGCCCTGTACAGATTGATAGAAGCTCACCTGGTCAATCAGCGGGTAACTTTCGGCCTGCGTGCGTATCAGGCCATCCCGGGCGCAGATGAGAGGCCCCCAGTATACCCGGTTGAGGGCGCCGCTGGCCGCCGCCAGGGTGAGGTAGCGAAGCAGGTAGTCGGCCCCCTTGTCATCGGGCCATGCACCCCTGCGACTGAGCCTCTTTCTGGTCCAGCAGGTATAGGTACACCAGGTCTCCGCGCAGCCTCTGTCACGACCTATACGATTGAGAATCCTGGCCTTTTTAATCAGGTTCAGCTTAAGGTATTTTTCTGCAAACCGCCCAAAAACTCTATGATCATAAGCCTCAGGTTCGATGACACGTTCTACAAACAGGTTGTCGGTATGCACTTCGGGTACGCGGCCCAGGCGTTGCAATAGTGACAGATAGCTGGCATTAAAAATGGGCTCAAAGTCTGAAACGTTGGGCCCGGCGAGCTTCACGGAGTAGTTCCTGGCAACGGCGTTGGCGATAGTCCATGCGCACAGGAAAGAACGTGAGGAAAACCCAGACCACTTTCCCCGGTTGGGAGTGGCCCCAATCTCAAAGCAGATAACTTTCCCCTGGTAGTTTTGAAACATTTCCTCCAGAAAGCTGGCCCATTGAGCCTGGGCGTCTCTACTTTGGTAGAGAATTTTTGCCTCCTTACAGTTGGGAAAAATGTCCAGCATTACCCGGTAGTTATTTTCCAGCAGGGTGTTGAGCAGTTGCTGGGCTGGCCCATTCATGGAGCTGTAGGCAAAATCCATACGCACATGGGATATCCCCAGTTCCTCCAACCGGGCCAATATATAGTCATTCACCGCCGGATCTTCACCGGGTGCCACATTGATGCCGATAAAATCATCGGAAAACTCGAACACCGGTGCAGGGTCGCTCGGTAGAGATAGCCACTTGCCGATATCGCGCAGGGATTTCAATATGTCGATAGTTACAGATGGCAGGGTCTGAACCGGGTGAAGCTTTTTGATCAAAATGCTTACACTCCAGCGTTGGCAGCGGCCAGAAAGGCGGGCTTTTCACCCCCGCCATGGACGGCAAAACTGGTGCCGCTCACATAGGACGCACTGGGAGAGGCGAGAAACAGGCAGGCATTGCCAATATCTTCGGGTACGGCCATGCGCCCCAGGGGGATGGTGGCAGCGACAGCCGCGATGCCATCCTCATCGCCATAGTGCAGCTCGGATTTTTCTGTCCGGGTGAGGCCCACGATCACTGCATTAACACGGACCTTGGGCGCCCATTCTACCGCCAGTGAGCTGCCCAGGTTTACCAGGCCGGCCTTGGCTGCGCCGTAGGCGGCAGTGCCGGGTGAGGGCCGGATGGTGCTGACACTGGCGATATTGATAATACTCCCGCCCGATTCCTGGGTTTGCATGACGCGATTGGCTACCTGACTGAAATTTAGCGGGGCGATCAGGTTGAGCTGTATGATGGACTCGGAGAATCGGGGGGAGACTGTTGCAGCTTCGGCGAAGGGCGCGCCCCCTGCATTGTTTATCAGTACGTCAACGGTGCCAAACAATGCCACAGCATGCGCCACACAGGCCTCTATCTGCGCCATGTCGCGCACATCACAGGGTGTGAAGTGCGCCGTTTTACCCGCAGCGGCAGGGAGTGTTTCCGGTTGCGAACGGCCGCAAATGAGGACATCTGCCCCGGCTGCCAGGAAACACTCTGATATGCCTTTGCCAATACCCTTGCCACCACCCGTGACGATCACTGTTTTTCCGGTAAAATCGTGGGGGTTATTCATCTGTTTTTGACTCCTAATGCAGAATATCTTGACTATTGCCGTCATACGATCTACAGCACCTTGTGATTGCGGGTTGATTTACATAAGATGCCTGCCGATCGCCTATCGTAACAAAACTTCTGTGGATACTGTAATTATGACGACTGAAAGCTTACCCATACTTGCCATACTCGGTGGAACCGGGGACCTGGGCACGGGCTTGGCCCGGCGCTGGGCCCAGGCGGGGTACCAAGTAATTATCGGCTCTAGAACCACGGAGAAAGCCGAGGCTGCTGCCTCTGACCTGCGAGAGGTGATGGCAGGGCGTGGTATTGGTGACATCGGCGTACAGGCGATGGAAAACCTGGCGGCCGCCCAGGCCGCAGATATTATCACCCTGACGGTGCCTTTCAGCCATCAGGCCAGTACTCTGGAGTTGGTAAAATCCGCATTGCAGGGCAAAATTCTTATCGATGTGACGGTGCCTCTGGTGCCGCCAAAAGTGGCCAGGGTTCAGCTGCCAGCCGAGGGAAGTGCGGGACAGATTGCCCAGGCTATCCTCGGAGAGGAGGTGGCGGTGGTATCGGCCTTTCAGAATGTAGCCGCTCACCACCTGCAAGAGGGCAGGGGGCTGGACTGTGATGTATTGGTCTGCGGCAATAAAAAAGTGGCCCGGGCACAAGTTATCACTCTTGTAGAGGCGGCGGGTATGCGCGGTTTTCATGCGGGTATGATCAATAATGCGGCCGCGGCAGAGGCCTTGACCTCAGTCTTGATTACTATCAACAAGCAATACGGTTGTCATGCCGGCATTACCATCAGCGGAGTAGGCGATAGTTAATGCCTGCAACCTTGCAGCTTATTCCCCTGGGCGAATTTCCCCTGGTCGAACCCGGCCAGAACGTGGCCGAACTTATAGCGGCTTCCCTGGAGAAAAATGGTTTGGCACTGATGGAGGGCGATGTCCTGGTTATCGCCCAGAAAATTATTTCCAAGGGGGAGAGCCGTTACGTCAGCCTGGGTGATGTGGTACCGGGCGCAGCGGCGAAGCGCCTGGCCGAGCAGGCCGGTAAAGATCCCCGACAGATGGAGCTGGTACTGCGAGAATCGACCGAGGTAGTGAAAGTTCGCCCCGGCGTGGTTATTGTCGAGCATCGCAATGGTTACGTGCACGCCAACGCGGGTATCGATAAGTCCAATATTCCAAACTCTGATAATGACCCCCGGGTGCTGTTGCTACCCGAAAATCCCGATGCCTCGGCGCGTACTCTGATGGAGACCCTCAGTCGCTATAGTGGTGTCGGCGTAAAAATTATTATCAACGACAGCTTTGGTCGCGCCTGGCGCAATGGCACTGTGGGTGTCGCCATCGGCACAGCCGGGTTCCTGCCTCTGTTTAACCAGGTGGGTGAGAAGGATTTGTACGGCAATATTCTCGAGGTAACCGAAGCGGCTGTCGCCGATGAGTTGGCCGCCGCCGCTTCGCTGGTCATGGGCCAGGCGGCAGAGGCCTGCCCGGTGGTACTGGCGCGAGGGCTGACGCTGCAAATGGCCGATACGGGTTCACGCGCCTTGATACGTGATAAATCACAGGATATGTTTCGCTGATGAATAAGGCGAATAAAGCCCCCCCTAGCCCCATTCTGGCTATTAGCGGCGGGGTGGGCGGTGCCAAGCTGGCACTGGGCTTTGCCAGAGAATTGGTGGAGTCACAGCTGCACGTTATGGTCAATACCGGTGATGATTTCCAGCACCTGGGCCTGCATATCAGCCCCGATGTGGATACACTTTTATACACACTATCGGGGCGCAGTAACCAGAGCCTGGGTTGGGGGCTTGAGTCGGAGAGCTGGGGTACTATGGCTGCCCTTGAACAGCTGGGGGGTGAAACCTGGTTTCGGCTGGGTGACAAGGACCTGGCCACTCACTTATGGCGTACCCAGGCGCTTGCCAATGGCATGGGCCTGCTGCAGCTGGTCGACACGCTGGCCCAGCGCATGGGTATAGGCTGTAACATTCACCCCATGTCCGCAGACCCGGTGCGCACAATCGTGTGTACCGACGAGGGGGAGCTGGCCTTTCAGCATTACTTTGTGCGCCGGCAGTGCCAGCCATCGGTAACGGGGTTTCGCTTTGAGGGCATTGAGTCGGCCAGGCCCAACCCCACCGTTATGCAGATGTTGGCTGAAGACGCATTTGCAGCGATTGTCATCTGTCCGTCCAATCCCTTTGTAAGCGTAGATCCCATTTTGCAAATCCCGGGCATGTGGCAGGCGCTGCGTGCAGCATCTGCCCCGGTTATTGCTGTGTCTCCTATTGTGGCCGGCATGGCGATCAAGGGGCCGGCGGCGAAGATGATGAAGGAGCTGGATATACCGGTCAGTGCATTGGCTGTTGCCAGGTATTATAGTGAGCGCTACCCCGACCTGGTATCGGGTTTTTTAATTGACGACAGTGATGCGACACTGGCACCTGATATTCGCAACACGGGAATGGACGTGGCTATTAGTAACACGATTATGCAAAGCATCGAGGACAAGCAAAGGCTGGCACGGTATGTCCTGTGTATGGCGGGCTTGGCCTAGTGCAGGCTCGGGCGCTATTGCCACTCAAAGACCTGGTAGAGGCTAAGTCTCGCCTGTCTGGCCTGCTTAACCCGGCGCAGCGCCGTGCCCTCACTCAGGCCATGGTGGAAGATGTGCTGTCAGTACTGGCCGGGCATCCCCACATCAGCACTGTGACCTTGGTCTCGGACGACCCCTCGGCGAATATGTTGGCGGCTAAATACGGTATACGCCACTGGCGGGAGAGCTCCCTGGGGTGCCGTGGTCTCAACCGGGTCATTACTCGCTCCTGCGACCTCCTGTTCCGCGAGAGTGAACAGCCCGTCGTTGTCTTACACGGTGATTTACCCGCCCTGGACGCGGCAGACATCACCGCAGTATTGCAAGGCCTGGCACAGTGTGAAGGCCTGGTTGTGGCCTGTGACAGACATGAGCGGGGAACAAACTTGTTGGCTTTTACGCGGCAAAATAGAATCGAATTTGCCTTTGGCAGTGATAGTTTTGCACGCCACTGTGCCGCTGCAAAGGCCCGTGGCATACCAACACAGCTGTTACATAGGCCGGGTATCGCGCTGGATATCGATGAGCCACAAGATTTGCAACTGCTGATGCGGCAACTTGACCGGGGGCTGAGCGGTCACTGTTCGCAACTGCTGTCAGGCACTGCCCTGGGTCGTCGTATACAAGCACAGCTGGCAAGCATGGGGTCACTCCCTGCATCCCCAGCGGCATCTGCAATCCAAACAACAGAATCAAAGGCGTAGCAAGATAATGGATGATTGGCAGAGCATACAGAAAAGCGTACTGGCGGGGGAGCGACTGAGCGACCAGCAGGCATTGTCTCTCGCGCGCTGTAGTGACACGGCTGCACTTGCCAAAGTGGCAGCCGCTCTGCGCGACCGGGGCCACAATAATCTGATTACATATTCGCGCAAGGTCTTTATTCCCCTCACTCAGCTGTGCCGCGATGTCTGCCACTATTGCACTTTCGCCCAGACACCCAAAAAACTCGATCAGGTATTTATGCCGGTGGAAGAGGTGCTGGAGCTGTGCCGGGCGGGCGCGAAGATGGGCTGTCAGGAGGCGCTGTTTACCCTGGGAGAGAGGCCCGAGCTGCGCTATAGTGCCGCTCGCCGTGCCCTGGCGGACATGGGTTTTGCCACAACCTTGGAATATGTACAAGCGGTGGCCGCCCGGGTGCTCGAAGAAACCGGACTTTTACCGCATATCAATGCTGGCTGCATGACGGCGCAGGAAATCGCAGGCCTGCGCCAGGTCAGTGCGTCCATGGGCATCATGCTGGAATCAGCCTCCACCCGCTTGTGTGAAAAAGGCATGCCCCATTACGGCTCCCCGGACAAAGACCCTCAGCGCAGGCTGGAAACTCTGGAGCTTGCGGGGCGGGCCCAGGTGCCATTTACCTCGGGCATTTTGATTGGTATTGGTGAGACCCGCCTGGAGCGTATTGAATCCCTGTTGGCCCTGCGCGCGGTACATGAGAGGCATGGCCACCTACAGGAAGTGATTGTGCAGAACTTCCGCGCCAAGCCCAATACACTGATGGCGCAGGCCCCCGAGCCGGATCTTGAGGAGCTGTTGTGGAGCATAGCCGTCAGTCGGTTGGTTTTTGGCCCCCAGATGAGTATTCAGGCACCGCCCAATTTGAGCCCAGGCGTTTTACCGCAAAT
>JAUVBI010000166.1 GCA_030591305.1 Pseudomonadota bacterium | reverse complement strand
TCTGCGCGGTAATATGTCGGGCGGTAAGGCCGGTGTAAAAATCATCGGGATTATTGGCAATGCGCTCAAGTGTCGCAGCCAGTTCTTTTTGTTTGAATAATTCTCCAGCGTGCAATGTGGAAAAGTATTCGGCGAAGTTGGTCTTTCCATCGACCTCAATGATTTTTTTAACGGCCTGCCGGGCCAGTGCAGGGGGCACGATAAACCCGGCTTTGGCCAACTCGATGGCTGGCTGTAGAAGGGAGCCCCAGGGTTTACTGCCATACCGCTTGTGGGCCTCGTACATGCCGCGTACTGTGCCGGGCACACCGGAAGCACGCCCGCCCAGCAGGGAACCTTCCTGGATAAAGTTGCCCCCCTCATCAAGGTACATGTCCCGGTGGGCTTTCCCGGGCGCGCGCTCCCGAAAATCAAGAAAAGCATCCTCGCCATTCATGTGGCTGACCATAAAGCCCCCACCGCCAATATTGCCTGCCTCGGGCAATGTCACTGCCAATACAAAGATGGCCGTTACCGCGGCATCGATGGCATTACCACCATTGCGAAGTACCTGCTTGGTAGCCTGCGCTGCGAAGTGGTCCGGCATAGCTACCGCCGCAGTCGTGGGTTGAGACATTGCCCAGGACCCGGGGGACAGTATGATAAGGAGCAGTGAGAGACTGCGAGCGAAGTACCGCAACTGGAGGTTCGTGGTGCTGATCATCTTCAAGTAAACTCTCTCCTCTGGTTTCCACGCCCATTATGCCCACCTCTGTGAAGGAGAGCCACAATCGTGTATCGCAGCGAAGTATTAAGCCAGGACTTTGAGCTTGGGTTTACCTATACCCGTTCAACCGGCCCCATCGTCGGTCGATTTTTAACCGACCTGAGAGATCACATTATCACCGGTATAAAAGCCAGTGACGGCCAAGTGATAGTGCCGCCCATGGAATACGACCCGAAAACTGCCGAAGCACTCAGTGAGTTTGTCGAAGTCTCCAATGAGGGTGAGATTGTCAGCTGGTGCTGGGTAAAAAAGCCCCGGAATGCCCACCCCATGGATAAGCCTTTCGCCTGGGCGATGATCAAGCTCGATGGCGCCGATGTACCCATGATCCACTGCGTTGCGGCAAAGGCAGAGACGGATGTCGCCACCGGGGGGAGGGTGAGAGCAGCCTGGGCTGATGAGACCGTGGGTATGATTACCGACATAAAATGGTTTGAATTGCTATGAGTGAAGAGCGAGAAATGATTACTGCCATTGAGACGCCAATATACCTGCAATATAAATTTACCGCCGGCAATGCCCCGGCACGATTTCTGTCACAAATTAAAAAGGGTGTCTTAACCGGTCAACGCTGCCCAAACTGCAACAGTGTCTACTGTCCCCCCAGGGGGTCCTGTGCCGCCTGTGGTGTTGCCACGGAGGAAGAGGTGGTGCTTACCGGCAAGGCGACTGTGCAGTCTTTTACTATCGTCGCCATTCCCATTCCCGGCAACCCGATCAAGCCCCCTTACATCATCGCCAACCTGGTGGCCGATGGTGCCAATATCTCCTTCATCCACCTGATGTCCGAGTGTGTCAACGAAGATGTTCACATGGGCCAGAGGGTGGAGGCGGTGTGGAAGCCACGGCAGGAATGGGGTTATGCAATGGATAATATCCGTTACTTCAAGCCCCTGGATGAAGCCGATGTGGCTATAGAAAATATTGGGGAAGTCCCCGTAACCGGGCTGGGAAGGTAACTATGCAGAAAATTGCAATAGTGGCCTATAGCCAGTCAGACTGCATCTCACAAGCGGGTGCCTTAAACGAGGTGGAACTTATCATGCCCCAACTCCGCGCAGTGTTTGCGCAAGTGGGCTTGAATAATTCACAGGACGTTGACTTCGTCTGCTCCGGCAGTTGTGACTACCTGCAGGGTGCTGCCTTTGCCTTTGTGTCCGGAGTGGATGCCCTGGGTGCGGTGCCACCCATCAAGGAGTCCCATGTGGAGATGGATGCGGCCTGGGCGCTGTATGAGTCCATCCTGAAAATTAGAATGGGACAGGCGGAGTCGGCCCTGGTCTACGGCTTTGGCAAGTCCTCCCCGGGGGAGTTGCCCATCGTGTTGTCCCAGCAATTGGACCCCTATTACCTGGCGCCACAATGGGTTGATAGCGTGTCATTGGCCGCCATGCAGGCGCGGCTCATGCTGGAGTCGGGTCTTATCACAGAGCGCGATATGGCCGCGGTAGTGTCCAGGTCGCGCAACAACGCCTTGAGCAATCCCAAAGCGCAGTTGTCGGGTGTTTTGAGTGTCGATGAGCTATTGGCTGAGGAAACAACTGTTTCCCCCCTGCGAAAGTCTGACTGCTGTCCCATTTCCGATGGGGCCAGTGCGATGATTATTTGCGCTGAGGAAAAGGCGTTGGCCTGGGGTGTGCCCTATGCACTTATCAGTGGTATTGATCACCGAATAGAAACCCATAATATGGGCATGCGTGACCTCACCGATTCGGTGTCCACCCGGCAGGCGGCAGCCATGGCGGGTGCATTTGACGGGCACATTGATGTGGCGGAGCTCTATGCACCGTTCTCCCACCAGGAAATTATTCTGAGCAGGGCGCTTGGTCTTGGCGATGAAACCGACATCAACCCCAGCGGTGGCGTGCTGGCGGGCAACTTGATGATGGCCTCGGGTCTCTCCCGGTTCGGAGAGGTGTTTAACAGAATTGTCAGTGGGGGTGCACGCAGGGGAATTGCCCATGCAACCAGTGGCCCCTGTCTGCAACACAATCTGGTCGCCGTGATAGAGGGGGTTGTGTAATGGCTAATAATTCAGCAGTACTGGCAGCGGTGGTTGGAATAGGCCAAACCAAATACCAGACTAAAAGAGGGGATGTCTCCATTGCAGGCCTGGTACGTGAGGCTGCAGTTAATGCACTGCAAGATGCCGACCTCACCTTTAACGATATCGACGCGGTAGTCATAGGCAAGGCGCCGGATATGTTTGAGGGTGTTGTTATGCCCGAGTGCTATCTGAGCGATGCCCTGGGCTGTAACGGCAAGCCCATGTTTCGTGTTCACACGGCGGGCTCGGTCGGTGGCTCAACAGCTCTGGTAGCGGCCTCTCATGTACAAAGTGGCACATTCAAACGAATACTCACGGTGACCTTCGAGAAGCAGTCCGAGTCCAATGCAATGTGGGCGCTGTCATCGCCACAGCCGTTCTCGGTGCACTTGAATGCCGGGGCAGGGGGCTACTTTGCACCTATCATTCGTGAATATATGCGCCGCTCTGCTGCCCCTTACGACACGGGGATCAAAGTGGCGGTAAAAGATCGCCTGCACGCGGTGCGCAATCCGCTGGCCCATTTACATTTACCTGATATCACCATGAAGGAAGTGGAAGAGTCCATGATGTTATGGGATCCTATCCGCTTTCTGGAAGCCTGTCCATCCTCTGATGGTGCCTGTGCCATGGTGATTGTGTCGCAAGACCTGGCCGAAAAATCACCCAAACCCCCCGCCTGGATTCGCGGCTGTGCCATGCGCTCGGAACCGACTATGTATGCGGGTCGGGAAGAGGTTAGCCCCCAGGCAGGCCGCGATTGTGCGGCGGATGTTTACCAGCAGGCCGGCATCACCAATCCGCGCAAAGACTTTGACTGTGCCGAGGTGTATGTGCCCTTTAGCTGGTACGAACCCATGTGGTTGGAGAATCTGGGGTTTGCCGATGAGGGCGAAGGATGGAAGCTCACGATGTCCGGGGCCACTTCGCTGGACGAGGGCGGTGATATTCCCTGGAACTGCTCGGGCGGTGTTCTGTCTTCCAACCCCATTGGTGCATCCGGTATGATTCGTTTCGCTGAGGCCGCAAGGCAGGTACGGGGAGATGCGGGAGGCCACCAGGTTGAGGGCGCCAAGCTTGCCCTGGGACACGCCTACGGTGGGGGTGCACAATTTTTTGCCATGTGGGTTGTAGGGGCAGATAAACCCTGATAATCACTGTAAGTAGGAAGGGCTAGCGCAATGAGTAATTATTTTAATATTGCAGATATGTTCGAGGATGACGCCATGGCTGCCTCCGATAAACTGGCGGGGCCCGTGTTCGCATCCGTGGATGCAAAAGAGGGCATGACAGCCTTCAAGGAAAAACGAGCTGCGGTATTTACCGGGAAATAGGTGATAATGGTGCTACACCATAAAACAGGAATTCAAACGATGAGCTCGGACAGCAAAACCTTTGACGAAATAGTCGCCAAACGCAGGTCATTACGGGCGTTTCTGCCTCAGCTTGTGCCCCAGGAGACACTTGAAGCTATCTTTACCAGCGCTTCGCATGCCCCCAGCAACTGTAATACTCAGCCCTGGATTGTGCATGTCGCCTCAGGTGACAAGCTGGAGGCCCTGCGGCAGAAAATGCCCGAGGAGTTCATGGCGGGAAATTTGAGTATGGATTTCCCCTATGACGGTGCCTATGACGGCACCTACAAGGAGAGGCAATATGGTGCCGCACAGGCCCTGTACGATTCTGCGGGTATCACCCGCGAAGAAAAGGCGCGTCGGCATGAAGTGTTTATGCAGAACTTCTCCTTCTTTGGTGCTCCTCATGTGGCTTTCCTGTTTTTACCAGAACCTTTCGGCTTGCGCGAGGCTGCCGATCTGGGCATGTTCGCCCAGACCCTGATGTTGAGTTTGACAGCTTGTGGCCTGGGCAGCTGCCCGCAGACATCGTTGAGTTTGCTGGCAAACGTGGTTCGCGATGAGCTGTCTGTGGATGCATCCAATAAACTGGTATTCGGTATTTCCTTCGGCTACCCCGATCCCGATGCACCCATAAATTCCTGTGCTACTGCAAGAGCTGCCCTGGCAGATATCGTTACCTTTCATTCATAAGCTGGCGCTGCTGGAGGTTCAATATGTCCGATACCATTCTCACCGAAAACATCGATGGGGTGCTCGTGGTGACGTTCAATCGCCCCCACAAGAAAAACGCTATCAATACCGAGATGTGGGTCGCCCTGCGGGAAACATTCAATGCAGCGAATGAAGATGATTCGGTGGTCTGTTTATTATTGACGGGTGCCGGAGACGATTTTTGTGCAGGGGTTGACCTGTCCAGTTTTGGTGAAAGCCATGGGGGTGAAGAGCACCCCTTTGAATCAGCGGCCCGTGCAGTTGCCGCCTTTGGCAAGCCCATGGTGGCGGCGGTAAAAGGGATTGCCATAGGAGGGGGTGCAACAATCCTGTTTCATGCAGACATGGTTTATGTGGGGGAGGGGTTGCGTATGCGCTTGCCCTTCGCCAATCTTGGCCTGGTGCCGGAGTGGGCAAGTAGCTATATGCTGCAAGCAAACATTGGTGCCCAGCGCGCTGCGGAGCTGTTCTATACGGCACAGTGGATAGATGCCGACAAAGCTCTCAGTTATGGTATTGCAGCTGCGGTATTACCTGATAGCAGCGTTTACGATTACGCGCTGGCCAAGGCCTCGGAGATAGCCCAGTGGCCGGTTAACTCCCTGCGCGAAATTAAAGCCTGTTTGAAGCTACACCATAAAGCACCCATCGATAGCGCCTTCGAGCTGGAAAAAACGGCTATGGCCAGACAGGCGGGTTCCCCTGAAAACATTGAGGCGATTACTGCTTTTATGGAAAAGCGCCCGGCGAATTTTAAAGATCTCTAATGGGTTGCATCAACAGGTGCAGTACGACCTGTGGTTCGCTGAAAAGGGGCAGTTCCAGCCGGTCATTAATGTCGGTTAGCCTGGCCATAATTAACCTTGTAAAATTGGGTGTAGCTGGGTGTGTTCGCACTCGTTATTCATTATCATCATCCAGCTGGCATATTTAAACTGAGGACGTCCGTATGAACTTTTCCGCATCACCCCGGTGGCTACTGGCTATTGCTACAATTTGCTTTTCCTTCATCGTCGGCTGCAGTGACTCCTCGGATGGGGGAATTGACTTTCCGCCTGTAGAGCCCCCCACCGAACCGGAGCTAACCTACGATGCAGAGGTAGTCTGGACGGAATACGGTATCCCCCATGTGACGGCTGATGATTGGGGTAGCCTGGGCTATGGCTATGGCTATGCCTATGCCCAACAGAACTACTGTGTTGTGATGAAGGAGGTGGTAAAAGCCAATGGCGAGTCTGCTCGCTACCTGGGTGATGACGGCGACCTCAATGCCGATTTTGTCTATAAGCTGCTCAATGATGATGAGCGGATGCAGCGCATATTTTTTGATGAGTTGCCACCGTACATAGTTGACCTTGCCGAGGGCTATGCGGCGGGTTTGAATCGTTTCCTGGCCGAAACAGGGGTAGGAAACCTGGCGGAAGGAGAGGAGGGCTGTCGCGACGCGGAATGGGTGCGTGAGGTAGCAACAATAGATATTGCCAGGTTGATTCACAAAACGATATTGCGGGCGAGCTCTGGCCCTCTCGCTGATTTTTCTGTGGCGGCCCAGGGTCCGATATCCATTGTGCATTTTGTGCCGACCGCTAACATTGAGCAATTGATAGCCGCAATCGATAAAGAAAAATTTGTGACTGCGATGGGCCTACCCACACCCGAGCAAATTGGTTCAAACGCATATGCCGCAGGAGAGCAGGCTTCACAGGGAAACTCCGGTGTTTTGTTGGGCAACCCTCACTTTCCGTGGCAGGGCAATGAACGATTCTATATGTCTCATCTGACGATTCCAGGCGAGTACGATGTAATGGGTTCGTCCCTGTCCGGCCTGCCCCTGGTGGTACTTGGATTTAACAAAAACCTGGCCTGGTCCCATACGGTGAGTACAGCCAAAAGATTCACCCTGTATGAACTGGAATTGAACTCTGAGAACCTAATGGAGTACCTTTATGATGGGGAGTGGCGGACGATAAGCTCGCAAACGGTGAGCGCCGAGCAGAAGATGGAAGACGGTACGGTGCAAGCTGTAGACCACACATTTTATTCCTCCCACTATGGCCTGATTGTAGACTTGGGCTCTGTTCATCCATTGCTGGCTGGTTGGCCCAATGGCGTAGGGACACTGCTAAGCTACCGGGATGCCAACCTGGATAACCTCC
>JAUVBI010000177.1 GCA_030591305.1 Pseudomonadota bacterium | reverse complement strand
GTACCAGCAGTATTTTGTTGAATCTGCTAAAGTCAGCGTCTGGCTTCAGATAGGCCATGTCTGCACGCGAATTATCCACTTTATGCAGCCCATCGATAACTTCGGCATCGTCTCCGGTTTGAAGTTCGGGTGTGCCAGTGCACGCTGCTAATAGTGTAATCGCGCCAAATGCAGCTAAAATGTGTTTTAACATAGGTACTTCCTCCTTTTTGGGCCAATCTTACTGATAATAATGACAAATTCTAACGTATTCTCGGATCTTGGGTCCACACCTGTTCTGGGGCAGTCTCTGGCTAGTGTCAGCTTATTGCGTCTGGATCAGCGCGGCGGTACTGCACCCGGAAACAAGTGGTTCAAGCTACAGGGTAATATTGAGCAGGCCCGCAGCCAGGGTATCGGTACGCTGGTTTCCTTTGGCGGTGCCTGGTCTAACCATCTCCATGCCCTGGCAGCCACTGGACGGGAGCTTGGACTGCAAACTGTCGGAATAGTTCGTGGGGAGCAGCCCGAAAATCCATCTGCCATGCTGCGGGATGTACAGGCCTGGGGTATGCAACTGGTTTATGTTTCACGGGAAGAATACCGCAGAAGAGCAGAGCAAGATTATGTTGAGGCGTTACGCAGGCGGTTTACTCCCTGCCTTGTGGTTCCCGAGGGCGGTGCAAACGTTGCCGGGGTTGAAGGTTGTAAAGCCATAGCGCAGCTGTTGCTGGAAGAGGGCATAATTGGTCATAAAATTGTGCTTCCGGTTGGTACAGGCGCAACCCTGGCGGGCGTGGCAGCGGGGCTGGGGCAGGATTATGCGGGTGACGTTGTTGGTATTTCTGTTCTGAAGGGAGCCTTCGATCTCGATTCAAAAGTGACGACATTCACCTCCGGTCACTGCGCTAATTGGCGAATTTTACACGACCATCACTGTGGGGGTTATGCCCGGGTAAGTCCCGGACTGCGGGAGTTTATCCTGGCTTTTGAGGAGGTGCACAAGGTATTGCTTGATCCTGTGTACACGGGTAAGGCACTGTACGCGGTGCATCAATTACTCGCATCGGGGGAGTGGGGCAGGGACCACCCCATTGTTTTTATTCATACGGGAGGGGTGCAGGGGCGCAGGGGGTTTTCCTGGTTATCCTGAGAGTGGGAGCGGCCGCCTTTGAAACAATGCTGATCTCGATCAATTAACCTACTGGTTTACTAGGTTATTATCCTGCTTTAATAAACCTTTATCGTGGAGTAGTGTTATGAGTGGTAGTTGTTGTGGTGGATGTGGTGGTCAGGATGTTGAGCCCACAAAGGAAAAATCTGTAGAGAAAGAACAGGCTCCAGAGCAGGATAAAAAGCAAGATAAGAAAGCTTAAAATGAGCCCTCGTCCAGGGGGCTCACTTTCTCACCGCAATTTGACAATAAACATCGGAATTTTACGCGTGGCTTTTGCCTGGTATTCGTCATAGGGTGGAAAGGCCGCCGCAGCCGTCCATAGTTTTGTCCGCTCTTGTTCATCGAGCACTTCCCGAGCGTGCATTTTAAACACTTCTGTTTTATCGCGTATTTGAATGTCCGGGTGTGCCCAAAATAGCCGCACACGCATTTAACAGGAGAAGTAGCTCATGGGAATTTCAGTTGTTAACTACACAGTGGGTGACTATGCAGGCGGCTCCTGGGGTGTCCTGCGAGAGGGCTTAATCTACCCGCTTCAGGGGCAGTACGCGGATCATCGAGAGGTGATGGCATGCTATTTCTCCGAGCGGGAAATATTCGATACCTCCATTGCCCAGGCTCCGTTGGAGTCAGACTCCATACATTTTAATTCGCCCATTTCGCAAAAGGTACAACTGTTCTGCCAGGGTCTCAATTACGCAGATCACCGCTCAGAGTCGGGTGTATCTCTCGCCGAGGATCAGGAAAACCTTATCTTCATGAAAGCGGCGTCCAGTATCTGTGGCCCCAATGAAACGATCTTGCGCCCGCGCGACTGCGAACTCCTGGATTATGAAATTGAGTTGGCTCTGGTACTGAAAGAAGATGTGTCGAAATCCACAGAAATCAGCGAGTCGGAGTTATCAAAATATGTTGGTGGGCTGGTGTTGTGCAACGATGTCTCTGCTCGCGATATTATGTTTGGTTCACCCATGATGCAGTGGTTCAGGGGAAAGAGCCAGCGTACATTCTGCCCCATGGGCCCTGTTCTGTACCTGATGGAGCCAAGTGATTTCCGTCAGTTATTGTCCCTGCAGTTGACCCTCAAGCTCAATGGCGAGGTCAAACAATCGGCTTCAACCGATCTGTTAATCCATCGCCCCGCAGCAACGCTTGCTGAAATTTCCACATTCGCCAACCTGGCCGCGGGTGACTGTCTGTTAACAGGAACCCCCGGTGGTGTACTGGTGGGGGGGAACCTGAAAACGGCCCTGGCCGTTGTTCTGAACTTAAAAAATGACAAGAAGCGGCGCAAGAAATTTACTCGGGCGCAATTGGCCCAAACCCACTTTCTCGAACCGGGAGATGTGCTGGAGTTGTCAATTAAAACACCCGATGGTGCCATTGACCTGGGTAGCCAGCGCAATGAAATTGCCGATATTTGAGGGCGGGAGAATATCTATTCAATGCGGGTATTCTGGAGCGCCTGAAATCACCTGCCTCTGTGGCAGCGAGGCGGGTTAATTTATGCCACGCCTGGATCGACACCTGAGTAAGCAGGTCGGCATCAGCCGCAAAGAGATGCGTCGGGTCCTGGCGCAGGGCAGGGTTAAAGTGAACGGTGTTGTTGCCACCGATGTAGCGCAAGTTATTACTGTATTTAGCCATATAACTCTCGATGGCAAGGTCACGCAGGCAAATATTCCCCGCTACCTGATGTTGCACAAACCTACCGGTGTGGTCAGCGCGACCATCGACGACACACATCGCACCGTTATCGACCTGCTGGATCAGGCGTTCAAAGATCAGCTACATATTGTCGGTCGACTTGATTTTAACTCCACGGGGCTGGTGTTATTAACGAATGATGGGCAGTGGTCGCGTCGGTTGTCCCGGCCCGATAGTAAATTGCTCAAGCGCTATCGGGTGAGCGTTGAAAAGCCCATAACACAGGAGTACATCACAGCCTTCAATGAGGGCATGTATTTTGAGTTTGAGGGCATCACCACGCGCCCAGCCCAGCTTACAATCATTAATGAGTATTTGGCAGAGGTGGGTTTGACCGAGGGTCGATACCATCAGATAAAGCGCATGTTCGGGTATTTTAATAACAAGGTGCTGCGCATACACCGTTTTGCCGTTGGTGGGCTGGAACTTGGTGATTTGCCCTTGGGGCAGTGTCGGGCGCTCACTGGCAACGAGCTGGAAAACATCTAATTCAGCGAGCAATGCATCATAAAACGGCAGGTTTCGTCCCTGGCAATGCCTTTCCAGAGCGTTTACTGGTTATAATAGCAGCCCTTTTCTCGCAGGGCGCTGGCATTATGCATGCATCCTTTAAAACAATTGGCCTGGTTGGGCGCAGCCAACAGGCTGGCCTGGCGGCAATTCTTCAGGAGTTGGCTGATCTGCTGGTTGGGCGCGGCCTGGCTGTCATGCTGGAAGACCGTCTGGGACAGTTGCTACCGAGCCACGACTATCGCAATGCCAATCGCGATGAAATTGGCCAGGAGGCCGATCTGGTTATCGTGGTAGGCGGTGACGGCAGTTTGTTGAGCGCAGCCCGTACCCTGGCCAAATATAATACACCGGTACTGGGTGTTAACCGGGGTCGCCTGGGCTTTCTGGCCGATATCAATCCGGATGAAATTTCAAAGCAGGTCAATGCCGTACTCGACGGAAATTACGAGGAGGACAGCCGTTTTCTGCTGGACGCCAGTGTCTGTCGCGACGGAAAAATTGTAGGCCGTGCCGACGCACTCAATGATGTAGTGGTTAACTCCGGCACGTCGGCGCAGATGATCGAGTACGAGTTGTATATCAATGATGTTTTCGTCTACCGGCAGCGTGCCGATGGCCTGATAATCTCAACCCCCACGGGTTCGACAGCCTATTCACTTTCAGGTGGCGGCCCTATTATGCACCCCAGCCTGGATGCTGTGGTACTGGTACCCATGTTTCCCCATGCGCTCAGTAGTAGACCTATTGTGGTGGATGGCAACAGTGAAATACGCATTGATATTCTGGAGCGCAACCGCATTCACCCCCCGGTAACCTGCGACGGCCAGGTAAACATGACGGTGCGGCCCGGTGACTCGGTACTTATTTCCAAAAAGCCCCATCGACTCACGCTGTTGCACCCCGTGGGCCACAGTTTTTACGCCAGTTGCAGGGACAAATTAAGTTGGAGTCACGCCCTGGTCGGGTGATGGTTGCGTCGATGAGCTTTGAATTCACCGCCCTCAGCGTTGATCTCGCTGAAGATATACTTCCCCTGAGTGCCGTGCTTCATCAGCGCGGGCTGGCCCACCGTATATTTGAGGAAAATGGCCGCCAGGTGCTCAAAGTGAACGACAATTTGAAGGTGGAGGAGGTCGCCTCTCTGTACAGCGATTGGCGAGCAGGGCGCTTTACCATCGAAATGTCCTCAAAAAAGAGGCCCCGCGCTGTGGGGTCTCGGGCCAACTGGCGACAAGCCCCGGTCACATTGGTGCTAATTCTGTTGAGCCTGGGTGGTTTTTTACTGGTCTATTTACAGGCCCCCATGGAATGGTTGGGTCAACTTACATTTACCCCCTTTCGCATTTCCGGGGAGCAGATTAAATTCTACGAGAGTCCCGGCGAATACTGGCGTTTAATTACTCCCGTCTTCATCCATTTTGGCTGGTTACATATCGTCTTTAACAGCTTGTGGCTGTGGGATCTGGGTTCCAGGGTGGAGCGGGTGATGGGCGGTCTGAATATGCTGGGCTTGTTCCTGGTGATTGCTCTGGTTTCGAATGTGGCGCAATTTGTATTCGGTGGCCCCGGCCTGTTCGGGGGGATGTCTGGCGTTGTCTATGGGCTGTTGGGCTTCAGTTGGGTGGGGCCGTTACTGCAACCGCGTTGGAGTATTCAGCCGGCGCCGGGAATTATGTTGTTTATGGTGGGCTGGTTGGTCGCGTGCATTTTTGGCATTGTGGAAGCGCTTGGTTTTGGTGCTATCGCCAATGCAGCCCATGTGGGGGGGCTGCTCAGCGGCGCTGCTCTGGGTGCAGCCTTCGGCCTTCTATCGCGTTTATCGAATAGTAGAGGCTGATATGGATTATCAAGAACTTATCGAGACGATGTCTCAGGAAACCTACCTGAGCCTCAAGCGGGCTGTTGAGTTAGGCAAGTGGCCAGACGGTAAAACACTGAGCCGTGAACAGCGCGAGAATACGCTGCAAGCTGTTATCGCCTGGGGGCGAGCGCACCTGGGAGAACAGGAGCAAGTCGGCTATATCGATAAAAAACACAAAGAGGGTGACAGCTGTGATGACCCCACCGAGACAACCTTAACCTGGAAAGAGTGAGCATGGCTGAATTACTGGCATCGGGCACTGTGAGAAAAATGAAAACTCGCCTTGCCGACCCGGTGCAATACCAGATGATTCTGGGCGAACAAAATGTACCGATGAATGACTACCTTGGCCAGCATTTACAGCTGGATTTCAAGGGGCTTATCAATTGCATTTACTGTGACCGAAAAACCAAAAAGAGTTTTAATCAGGGCTATTGCTATCCCTGCTTCAAGCGTTTGGCCCAGTGTGACCTATGTATTATGAGCCCCGAGAGATGTCACTACGATGCAGGCACTTGCCGTGAGCCCGAGTGGGGCGAAAGCCATTGTATGATTGACCACACGGTTTACCTGGCGAACACCTCCGGCTTGAAGGTAGGCATTACCCGCGATTACCCGACCCGCTGGATGGACCAGGGTGCCAGCCAGGCGCAGCCCATTTTTCGTGTCAGTAGTCGGCTTCGCTCGGGTCTTGTCGAGACCGCATTTAAAAGCCATATTGCGGACAGGACCAACTGGCAGGCCATGCTCAAGGGCCCGGCCGAGCAGCGTGACCTGGAGTGCGCCAGAAGGGAGTTGATGGTGGCGTGCGCCACAGAGATTGAAACACTGCAACAGCAACACGGTATTCAATCGATAGTGGTGCTGGAGGGAGCCGAGGAGGTCAGCATTAACTATCCCGTGCTGGAATATCCCACCAAAGTGAAATCGCTCAATCTGGATAAAACACCCACCGTCGGCGGTACGCTGATGGGCATCAAGGGCCAGTATCTTATGTTCGATACCGGTGTGATTAATATTCGAAAGTACGGTGGCTATTCGCTGTCCCTGTCCTTAGTAAACTAAAAACTAGAGAACACTATGCGTGACGCCAAGCCCGGTACTATCTACCTGAAAGATTACCTGCCACCTGCCTACTGGATAGACAAAACGGAGCTTGATTTTGAGCTGTATGAAGACCAGACCCTGGTTACCTCGCGCCTGCATATGCACCGCAACGAGGATGTCGGTGGTTCGGCCGAGCTAATACTTCACGGCCAGGAACTGGAATTGCTGGAAGTGGCTGTCGACGGCTGTGTACTTTCTGCCCAGGAGTTTTCGGTATCTGCGGACTCCCTCAGTATTCCATCGCTTCCCGAAAAGTTTGTGCTGCAGTGTAAAACACGTATTCATCCTCAGGAT
>JAUVBI010000110.1 GCA_030591305.1 Pseudomonadota bacterium | reverse complement strand
CCACGTAGATATTTCCCGCCTCGTCATACCAGGCGGGAATTCGATGGCCCCACCACAACTGGCGGCTGATGCACCAGTCTTGTATGTCGCGCATCCAGGCAAAATAGGTGTTTTCCCATTGCTTGGGAACAAATTGGATGTCGCCATTTTCCACTGCTTCTATAGCGGGCTTGGCCAGGGTTTTGGCATCTACATACCACTGCATGGTGAGGTAGGGTTCTATAACAACACCCGAGCGGTCGCCACGCGGTACCTTGAGGGTGTGGTCTTCTACTTTGTCCAGCAGGCCGAGTTTGTCCATGTCCGCAACAATTTGTTTGCGGGCATCGAAACGGTCCATGCCTCGGTAGGCTTCCGGCGCCTCGTCATTTATTGCAGCGTTGTCATCCAGAATATTGATGATGGGAAGCTGGTGTCGTTTTCCCATGTCGTAGTCATTGAAATCATGGGCGGGTGTGATCTTGACGCAGCCAGTGCCGAACTCCATATCCACGTAATCATCACCGATAATGGGAATCTGCCGTCCGGTCAGGGGCAGGTCTATCATCTGGCCTATCAGGTGTTTGTAGCGCTCATCATCCGGGTGAACCGCCACGGCGGTATCGCCCAGCATGGTTTCAGGGCGTGTGGTGGCGACGGTGAGGTGCCCCTCGCCATTGGCCAGGGGGTACTTAAAGTGCCACAGGAAACCCTGTTCTTCCTCGGAAATAACTTCCAGGTCTGAAATGGCCGTGTGCAGCACAGGGTCCCAGTTAACCAGACGATTACCGCGGTAGATTAAGCCTTCCTTATAGAGCTGGATAAAGACATCCTGCACGGCCTGGGACAGACCGGGCTCCATGGTAAAGCGCTCCCGTGACCAATCAAGGGATGCCCCAAGGCGGCGCAACTGGCGAGTGATAGTGCCGCCAGATTCCTCTTTCCACTCCCAGACTTTTTCCAGAAAGCCCTCGCGGCCCAGGTCGTGGCGGCTGACACCTTTTGCTTCGAGCTGGCGCTCCACCAACATCTGGGTGGCAATACCCGCGTGATCGGTGCCCACCTGCCACAGGGTGTTATAGCCCAGCATACGGTGATAGCGGATGAGCGCATCCATCAGCGCTTCCTGGAATCCGTGGCCCATGTGCAGGCTGCCGGTTACGTTGGGCGGGGGAATCATGATGCTATAGGCTTCATCGCCACCCTGGGGAGCGAAATAGCCCTTCGCCTCCCATTCCTGGTACCAGCGGGTTTCGATGTTAGCGGGTTGGAAAATTTTATCCATTACTGTTTGGTTCCGGCGTATTGTCTTGTTTTAGACCTCGATGCAGTGGGCAGAATCCGGGGCATATTTCCAAGACTGTCGACAGCATGGATGCTGTCGTCAAGCCTACACGGACGTATTTACGGCGTGTCTTGGAAATATGCCCCGGATTTTGCGCACGGCCGATGCCCAAAACGCGAGATTATACGCGAAATCAAACTTTCAGGTCGTGTTTTTCCAGTTGATAGCCCCGTTCTTTGTAGAAAGACCAGGATTTGCGTAAGGCGGCCAGGCTGCTGGGGTCCTGGGTGACGACTTCGGCCACTCTGGAGAAGCGGCTGAAGAATTTGGGAATTTCCAAATTGAGATTAATCAAGAGGTCATTGTGGGAGGAGGGCTCCTGTCCCCACCCTATGGCAATGTTCTGTGAGTGCTCCTGACCCTCCAGCCCATGGGGCAGGAAGCTACTGGGGCGAAAACTCCACAGTAGTTGGTCCAGTTCACGTGCTTGATTCTCATCGGGGGCATTAATAAAGATGCGGTGTCCCTGGGCGAAGGCCTTGTCGGCAAGTCGGGCAGCGACATGCAGCCGCTGTCCGCTATCATTGGTTTGCACCACATAAAAGCCAACACGGGTCACTTGCTTATTTTCCTGCGCGGTCAGTCAGGTACTGGGTGAGCAGAGCGACGGGGCGACCAGTGGCACCCTTGGGCGCGCTGTTCCAGGCAGTGCCGGCTATATCCAGATGAGCCCAGGTATATTTCTTGGTAAACCGCGACAGGAAGCAGGCCGCGGTGATGCTGCCTCCTCCGGGCCCACCCAGGTTGGATACATCGGCAAAGTTGGTGTTTAACTGCTTCTGGTAGTCATCCCACAGGGGCATGTGCCAGGCGCGGTCATGGGACGTAATGCCGGCGTCTAACAATTGCTGGGCCAGTTCATCCTTGTTGGCATACAGGCCGGTGGCATGGCTGCCCAGTGCCACTACACAGGCACCGGTCAGGGTCGCAATATCGATAACGGCCTGTGGTTTGAAACGCTCTGCGTAGGTCAGGGCATCACACAGCACCAGCCGGCCTTCGGCATCGGTATTGAGGATCTCGATGGTTTTTCCGGACATGCTGGTTACCACGTCACCGGGTTTGGTTGCACCACCGCTGGGCATATTTTCAACGGCGCCGACGATGCCGATCACGTTGATGGCAAGCCCGATCTCGCAGATAGCTTCCATGGTACCAAAGACACTGGCGGCACCGCCCATGTCATATTTCATTTCATCCATTTTCGCGCCGGGCTTGAGTGAAATGCCGCCGGTATCGAAGGTTACGCCTTTGCCAACCAGTACATAGGGTTTCTGTGTGGATTTTCCACCCCTGTAGTTCATGACGATCAGGCGGGCCGGTTCGTCACTGCCGGCAGAGACAGAGAGCAGGGCACCCATGCCCAGCTCGGCCATTTTTTTCTCGTCCAGAATCTGCGTAGTGAGTTTGCTTTTTCCTTTGGCCAGTTTACGGCCCCAATCCGCCAGGTAGCGTGGTGTACAAATGTTCGCCGGCAGATTGGCTAATTCCTTCGCGCTATTCATCCCCAGCGCTGTCGCATGCCCGGTATTCAGCGCCTTTTGTGCCGTGCGGGAAGTGATGCCTGCAGCGTGACCGACTACCAATTTTACAATCCTGGGGGCATCCTTGGGCTTGGATAGCGTTTTGGTATAGCGATACAGGGAGGCAGTAATACCCTGAGCGAAGCTCTGCAGCAGCCAGGCGCTGTCGGTATCCTCGATGTTCAGATCTGCGGTCAATACCATGGCATCTTTAGCCTGAGTACCGGCGATGGCCGCGTACACAGACTGGGTGAATGTTCGTGCGGCGTCTCGGTCGAATTTTTTTCCCTCACCGCAGCCTATTAGCAGGATACGCTTTGCCTTGCCTGCACCGGGCAATAACAGTTTTTGACCGGACTTGCCGGAAAAGTCACCCAGTTTGATAGCTGCCGATATAGCGCCGGAGGAGAGCTGGTCCAGTTGTCGGGCCGCGCAGGGTAGCTTTTTCCCGGTGAACACCGGTGCGACCACACAGGCTGTGACAGTTTTGCCCGGGTCGGGGTTCTGTAGCACTTTGAATGTAATATTGCTCATGTGGATTTCCTTCACAAAGAATCAGGGGGTGTAGTGTATGATGTTGCGCTGCTAAACTGAACAAAATCACACGCACAAACGCTAAAATATGAAAATACTACGCTACCTCAGTCGAGATGTTATGACCCACATGGTTGCGGTGAGTTTCATACTGTTGGTTATTATATTTAGTGGCCGCTTCGTGAAATACCTGGCCGAGGCGGCAACCGGCGATATTGCGGCGGATATTCTGTTGCCCGTAATGTTTTATCGCCTGCCGGGTTTTCTCGAACTGATTATTCCTCTGGGTTTGTTCATTGGTATCTTGATGTCCTATGGGCGGCTCTATGTCGAAAGTGAAATGGTCATACTGTCGGCCTGTGGGGTGAGCCCAACTCGCCTAGCGGCCTATACATTGGTTCCGGCATTCTTCGTCATGCTAATTGTCGGTAGCCTCAGCCTCTATGTAAGCCCATTGGGCGCGGCCAAGTCCGAGGCACTGCTGGACGACCCCCGTTCCTCCCAGGGCCTGAATGCGCTGGTCGCGGGGCGTTTTCAGACACGCAGGAGAAACAATGCAGTCAGTTATACCGAGTCTATACACGCCGAGACCGGAGTGATGCAAGGTGTGTTTATCTCCAGCACCAAGGTGGATGATGACGGCATTCCCCGAATGACAGTCACCGTAGCCGCTGAAGGAGAGATAATCACCAAACCCGAGAGCGGCGCGCGCTATCTGGAGTTGCGTGACGGCTACCAATATGAGGGGACTCCCGGTGCCCTGGACTACCGGATTATCAGCTTTGAGCGCTTCGGTGAGCTGATCCCAGAGAAAAAAGATGGCATCAGGTCGGCGGCTCCTGTTGACGGAAAGCCTACCCAGGAATTGCTCAAGTCGTCCGACCCGGAGGATATCGCCGCTCTGCATTGGCGTCTTTCCCTGCCTTTTATGATCCCCATCATCGCGGTTATCGGTATGTGTCTCAGTCACACCAACCACCGGCGAGGGCGCTATGTAAAAATGGCGCCAGGTTTTCTTGTGTACCTGTTTTACCTGATGCTACTGGCCAACGGGCGGGCGGCAATAGAGAAGGGAGACGCCACACCACTGAGCGGTATCTGGTGGGTGCATGGCCTGTTTTTGGCCCTGGCACTGCTTATGCTGTATGGGCCGGGCGTTGTCCGGCGCCTGAAGTATCGGAGGTATCTTAATGCGCAGGCTTGATCGATATGTGGGCGCTACGGTTCTGGCTTCAATCGTGTTGGTGCTGGCCATTATTGTCGGCCTGGATGCTATGGCCGCTTTTATCGATGAGTCCCAGAAAATAACCGAGGGCTATACATTTTCCGATGTGAGCAAGTATGTCCTGTTGACCATACCCGGCCGAATATACGAATACGTGCCCTTTGCTGCCCTGATTGGTTGCCTTATTGGCCTGGGGCAGTTGGCCAGTTCCAGTGAAATTGTTGTAATGCGCAGCGCGGGTGTGTCTATTGCCAGGCTGGTGTGGATTGTTATGCAGCCCACCTTGCTCGTGGCCGCTACCGGATTTTTAATCGGTGAGTACCTGGCACCCCAGACCGAGCAAATTGCCCAGAGCCAGAAAGCCATTGCACAGAGTCGTGGCAAGGAGATTCCCGGTAGTCACGGTGCCTGGAATCGCGAGGGGAACACGTTTATGAGTTTCAATGCGGTGGAGGCTAACGGGGTGGTCCACGGTATCAATTTGCTGCAGTTTGATGACAATCGTCAGCTACACTCTGCTCTGCGTGCTGACAGGGCAGTGTTTCAAGGTAGCCACTGGACTATGGAAAATGTAGTCAAGACCAGCTTTACCAGTTGGGAGACTAAACAGACTCGGCATACTACGTTGCATTGGGATACAGGTATCACCCCCGAACTATTGACCATGGTGGCTGTGTCACCCGAACATCTTCCTATCGATGACCTGTACCGCTACAGCCGATATTTACAGCAGCAGGGCCTGGACTCGGACGACTATCGGCTGGCACTGTGGCGAAAAATACTTCAACCACTGGCGATTGCGGGCCTGGTGCTGGTGGCCATTTCATTTATTTTCGGCCCCTTGAGGGATGGCACCATGGGGTTTCGAATTTTCGCCGGTGTTATTATCGGTATCATGTTCAGGACGCTACAGGATCTGCTGGGGCCGGCGAGCCTTGTCTTTGGCTTTTCACCCATATACGCCGCACTGTTCCCCATAGTAATTTGCCTGTTGGCAGGGGCCCTGATGTTGCGCAAGGCGCGTTAGGCTTTGTTCTTTTTATCCTTTTTGGGGAGCAGTATCAGCTCTGTTCCCGAGAGATAGTCGTGCCAGGTACGGCCCCGTGAATCGATCAGGCACCACCAGTACCCAGCGCCCAGACAGGCGGCAGATAATACCGCAGCCAGAGCGCGCACAATGGCCTGGTGGAAGCGCACCTCGCCGCCAGATGAGCTGACCAGTTTTATACGCCAGGCCTGCATCGATAGTGTCTGGCCATTTTTCAGCCAAAAATAACTAAAGAAGGCGATCACAGCAGTCAGCGCAATCAACTGCACCAGGTTGGCATTGAGTATCGCGACCTGTGTGTTGTCATGGGCTTCCAGCCCGACGACGGTACGCAAGCCCAGACTGATCGCTACCGTGACCATAATCAAGGGCAGTACGAGGAAGGTGTCATAGACGATAGCTGCCAGTCGCCGCGGCAGGCCGGGGGGTTCATAGTGTGTTTTATTCATGGTGACAGTTTACCACCCTCAACACGTTTGATTAAGTGTCAAATCATTACAACGGTTAAATTGAGTCGCGTTGCAGCACCGTGATACATTGCCGACTGATATCGGGGTTGTAACTATGAACGTGCTTTTGATTGAAGATGATAAGGACGTGGGCGGGTTTATCTGCTCAGAGCTGCTTGCTGCGGGGCATTCTTGTGTGCATAAACGCAATGGGGAAGACGGTCTCAGGGAAGCCCGGAGTGGCCACCACGATGTACTCATTGTCGACCGTATGCTGCCCCTGATGGATGGTATTACCGTGATAAAGACCTTGCGCAGCGGCGGGTTTGACACACCTGTTCTGGTTCTCAGTGCCCTGGGTGAGGTCGATGATCGGGTGCGGGGCTTGCACAGCGGAGCAGATGATTATCTGACCAAGCCGTTTTCCATGGCTGAATTGTTGGCGCGTCTGGAGGTTATACACCGGCGGGCCAGCACGCCGACGGGAGGTGCAGTCACTAGCCTGGAAGTTGGTGACTTGCGCATGGATTTGCTGAAGCAGAAGGTTTCCAGGGGAGAAGTGACCCTGAATCTGCAGCCGCGGGAGTATAAGTTGCTGGAATACCTGATGCGACATGCCGGCCAGGTTGTGACACGGACAATGTTGCTGGAGCAGGTATGGGGTTATCACTTTGACCCGCAAACCAATGTGATTGATGTACACGTATCGAGATTGAGGCAGAAAATAGACAAGGGCTTTAAGGGCGAACTGTTGGCCACGGTGCGCGGGGCTGGCTACAGGTTGGGGCGGCAGGTGTAGTGGCGGGCCAGACGGGGTTTCTCGCACCATGAAAATCCGCAAGGTACTCACCAGTATCACATTTCGCTATATCGCCCGTTATGTCATGGCGCTCAGCGTGACGGTGTTTCTATTATTGGCATTTTTATTCGGATATTTCAGTTACACCTATTTTAGTGATTTAAGCGCCTCTATCGTCGACGAACTGGATACTTTAGAACTGATCTATGCGGGACAATCCCTGCCTGGTGTAGAGCAATATATTGATGATCAGTTGTCGCTGCATCCGGTGGACCCCCTGTATTATTTGATCGTCGATGCCGGTGGCAATAAGGTGGCGGGGAACTTGCCCGAGAGTTCAACCTATCGCGAATTTTCCCGGGGCTGGATGGGGTTTCAGTTAGGCTTGCTGGAATGGGATGGCTCTGTAGAGGCAGAGTTCCTGGCCCGGCCGATTGCCCTTGGCGATGGGCTTAAGGCTGTGGTGGCGGGAAATTATGCCAACGCGGTGGAGAAAGCCGAGCTTGTTTTTCGCACGCTGTTTCGGGCAATGATCGCCACATTGATTCTCGGTTTGACTGGAGGCTTTATCAGCGCCTCTGCCACCCTGGATAGAATTGAGCGCTTGAAAACCGAGCTGTCCACGGTGATACGTGGCGGCCCCGGCCAGAGGCTGCAAGTGAGCCGGGAACTGGGCAGCGTGAGAGAACTGGCGGTGATGATGAATGATATTCTGGATCAAATGGAATCGTTGATGCAGGGTGTGCGCAAGGTTTCCGATAATATTGCACACGACTTGCGCACCCCCTTGACCCGTATGCGCAACCATCTCAGCCAGTTGCGTTCCAGTCTGGATACGGCCACGGAAGATGGGGTCACGGGAATTATAGAGGAGTGTGACGAGGTGCTGGTGTCGTTTAATGCCCTGTTGCGCATCTCGGCTCTGGAGGCGGGTAGCGCATTGGCCGGCGGTGCCGTGGTGGAGCTGAGCCAACTTTTACGCGATGTAGTGGAACTATACGAACCGGTAGCGGATGAAAAAGGCGTGACACTGCGTCTCGATAGTGCGCAGCAACAGCTATGCAAAGGCGAGGCCGATTTGCTCTTTCAGTTGTTTGCCAACCTGGTCGATAACGCGGTGAAGTACACACCCGAACATGGCACCGTGGATGTCAGGCTGCAACTGCGGCCGGTGCAGGGAACAGGGGAGTATATACACAGCATTATTGTTGCCGACTCGGGTCCGGGAATTTCACCTGCTGAGCGCAAGAATGTGTTTCGGCGTTTTTACCGGGTTGAAGCCAGCAGGGGAGAACAGCCGGGGCATGGTCTGGGTTTAAGCCTGGTGCAGGCTATAGTGCAATACCACCGTGGCAGTATTGAGTTGGGCAGCAATAATCCCGGCCTGCTGGTTCGGGTGAAGCTGCCCCAGATAATCACCTGATACAGCGTTGAGTGAGCGGGAGCAAGGTATTACTGCCAATGCAGCCTTCTGGGGAATTGCGACAGGCTTTCTTTTTCACCGGGGAGGTCATATTGCCGCTGTCATTTTTTTGGACAGGTTTTAATAGAAAGTAATGTCACGCAACCAATCGCCATAAACACCAGTGCCGCTAGTTTTAAGCGGTTGTCGTCAACTGCGAAAGCGACTGACGTGCCACCCATTCCCAGCATCAAAGCGATAGAGACAAGCTTGGTGCGTAGCCCAATACAGCGATTATTTTCCCAGTTGCGGATAATGGGCCCAAACAGCTCACTACTGAGCAGTCGTCGATGCCACTTTTCTGAGGAGCGTGCGAAAAACCATGCGGCTAAAAGCAGGAAGGGTGTGGCGGGGATGACAGGCAGTAATACGCCAACCACCGCCAGCCCAAGAAAGAGGAAACCGAGAGACTTGTAGGCTGTGGTCCTCAATGGCTCAGTCGAGGTCGCTGGCACTGTGCCTTTCGATCACTTGCTCATCCTCAGGCCCCCAGGCTTTATTGACTCGCCGTCCACGCTGCACTGCGGGGCGCTGTTGTATTTCTGTGGCCCAGCGCACCACGTGGGTGTACGACTTCACATCGAGGAACTCTTCGGCATCGTAGATATTGTCCAGTACCAGGGCCCCATACCAGGCGCAGTTGGCGATGTCTGCAAGAGTATATTCGTCGCCACACAGATAGCGGCGCGTGGAGAGATTCTGGTCCAGTACGTCCAGTTGGCGTTTTACTTCCATAGCGTATCTATCGATGGGGTACTCAAATTTTTCTGGGGCGTAGGCGTAGAAGTGGCCAAAGCCGCCGCCCAGGTAGGGCACACTGCCCATTTGCCAGAACAACCAGGACATACATTCTGCCCGTGCTGAAGGCTCTGTAGGGAGAAAGGCATTAAATTTCTCTGCCAGGTAAACCATAATTGCACCGGATTCAAATACGCGAGTGGGGGGGGTTGTACTTGTGTCGATTAGAGCAGGTATCTTGGAGTTTGGATTTGCAGCCACAAAGCCGCTGCCAAATTGCTCGCCCTCGTTGATATTAATCAGGTAGGCATCGTACTCGGCACCGCTGTGGCCCAGTGCCAGTAGTTCCTCCAGTAACACTGTGACTTTTACCCCGTTGGGTGTGGCCAGTGAATGCAGTTGCAGGGGGTGCTTGCCAACAGGCAGTTCCTTCTCATGCGTGGCACCTGCAACGGGACGATTTATGTTGGTGAATTTTCCACCGCTTTGCGAATTCCATTTCCAGACTTTGGGGGGAGAGTAGCTTGACGCGTCGCTCATAGTGGCTTCTTCTTAGAAGTGGGTGGAGTATAACTGTCTTAGCGTTTATGCTTATCCAGCGCCGAGTTAATACTTTTACCACTCAATATGCAACAAGAGATGCGATAGCCATGAAGCTGTATACCTATGACCCCGCCCCCAACCCCAAACGGCT
>JAUVBI010000265.1 GCA_030591305.1 Pseudomonadota bacterium | reverse complement strand
TTTTCTTCCCCGTCAGCCCCTGCATTGCATCGACGAAGGAGGCGACGACGCCGCTGCCGGAGCCGGTCAATTGATGCTGCACCGAACCCTCTGCCAGCTGGGCCTGTAATTTATCCACACCGTCCTCGCGGCTGACCTGGTAATTCCCCAGGGCCCAGCGACCACCTTGCGACAGGTAGGTCTGCTGGAACAGTTTAAAAACAGCCGCAGGCGCAACCTCGGTTTTTTCCTCCTCAGCATAGGCCTGTACCGCAGAGCTAAAATCAATCTGCAACCAGCGCGGCAACTCCAGCCCGTAGTTTCGCTCCAGCACGTAGGCGATACCGCCCTTGCCGGACTGGCTGTTTATGCGAATCACCTCCTGGTAGGAACGGCCGATATCTGCCGGGTCTATGGGCAGGTAAGCGACCTTCCAAGGCTCTACCTGGTCGCCATTGTCACTGCGATTATGCAGGCACTTTTTAATCGCATCCTGATGGCTACCAGAAAACGCAGTAAACACTAACTCACCTGCATAGGGGTGTCGTGGATGGATTGGCAGCTGGGTGCATTCTTTTACTGTGTGGATTATTTCATCCATATGACCGAACTGAAGCATGGGATCTATACCCTGGCTGTAGAGGTTCATGGCCATGGTTACGATGTCCAGATTACCGGTGCGCTCACCATTGCCCATAAGGGTGCCCTCCACTCTGTCGGCCCCCGCCAGCAGGCCCATTTCAGATGCTGCCACGCCGCAACCCCGGTCGTTATGGGTGTGCAGAGAGATAAGTAAATTGTCCCTGTTATTGATGTGACGGCAAAACCATTCGATCTGGTCGGCATAGACGTTAGCGGTACTCACCTCTACCGTGGCGGGTAAATTCAGGATAACGGGGTTCTGTGGTGTGGGCTGCCAAACGGCAGTCACCGCATTGCACACCTCCACCGCAAAATCCATTTCGGTCTGGGTAAAGCTCTCGGGGGAATACTCGAACACCCACTCGGTTTCGGGGTATCTTTCGGCATATTCGCGCACCAGCCTGGCACCCTTTACCGCAATGTCGAGAATGCCGGCCCGGTCCAGGCCGAACACCTGCTCGCGCTGAATAGTGGAGGTCGAGTTGTATACGTGAACAATGGCGCGGCGAACGCCCTTGAGCGCATCAAAGGTCTTTTTGATGAGGTCTTCCCGGGCCTGGGTGAGTACCTGAATGGTGACATCCTCTGGAATGCGGTCTTCCTCGATTAACTGGCGCACGAAGGCGAAGTCATGGCTGGATGCCGCCGGGAAGCCCACTTCAATTTCCTTAAAGCCGATCTTGATGAGCTGGTCGTACAAGCGCAATTTTTGCCTGGCGGTCATGGGCTCAATCAGCGCCTGGTTACCATCGCGCAGGTCCACGCTGCACCAGTGGGGGGCTTTACTGATCACCTGGTCGGGCCAGCGCCGATCGTTCAACTTAAGCGCCGGGAAGGGCTGGTATTTACGGTGGTCGAAAATTTTCATGGGGTGAGGCCTAATAGTGTTATAGGGCCATGAGTATAGTCGTTAACGCGTAGAGAGATATTGCAAATAAAGCTGAACATCAGTCATATTTAGCAATAATTACCCAATATATGACCATATATAGAGATATACTCTAATTATTATCCCTTCGATAGCAATGATAGACAATGAAACTGGATAGAACTGACCGAAGAATTCTGCAGGCCATGCAGAACAACGCCAAAATCAGCAATCTGGAGCTGGCCGAACTGGTGGGCCTCAGCCCCACGCCCTGTTCAAGGCGGGTAAAAAGGCTAGAGGGGTCGGGTATTATCAGCGCCCATGTCTCGCTGTTGAAGCAGTCCATGCTGGGGCTCAAGCTCACTGCCTTTATCGGCATCAGTATGGACCGGCACACCCCCGACCGTTTCGAGGCCTTCGAGCAAAACGTGTGCGATTTTCCGGAAGTAATGGAGTGCAGCGTGGTAACGGGACAAACCGCCGACTATCTTCTCAAGGTTGTAGTCCCCGATATGGAATACTACGAGAAATTCCTGCTGGGCAAGCTCACCCGCATTCCAGGCGTGGCCGGTGTACACTCCAGCTTCGAGCTGCGGCGTGTAGTCTACCGCACCGCCCTGCCCCTTGAGCATATACAACACAATTAGTGACCGATTCAGAACTTGCGGGCCAGTATAACTCCGCGCAAACTACAAACTGATTTCATCAAGCATTATTGCGGAGAGAACATGACAGATATGGCGGGCAAAGTTGCACTGGTAACTGGCGGTGCCAGCGGCATGGGCCGCATCATCGCCTTACGATTGGCTGCACGGGGCGCAAAAGTCGCTATTTTTGACGTAAATGAAGCCGGCCTGGCTGAGACCGTTGCCATGGCCAGTAACATTGCATCCTATCGCTGTGACATTTCAAGCATTGTGGATGTAGAGGCGAAGGTTACTGAGGCTGCAACTGCACTGGGGCCTATAGACCACCTGGTTCACGCCGCCGCCCTAATGCCCAGTCACCAATTGATGAACGAATCCCACGAGAGTATGGAACGGCTGTTTCGTATCAATTATTTCGGCACCACCTACCTGGTAAAAGCCGTTCTGCCGTCCATGATGGAACGCAAATCTGGGCGCATCATCATATTCGGCTCTGTTGCAGGGCATGCGCTGGTTCCCCATATGGGTGCCTACTGCGCCACCAAAGCCGCGGTAAACACCTACGTTGAGGTACTGCAGAACGAGATACGCGACTCCGGCGTAAATATCCACCTGGTCTGTCCACCTGCGGTAAACACACCGCTGATCGACCAGTCTCTGGAAACCGACGCTGCTGGCAGCATGAGAGAGGCCAAAGATAGCGGTCGCCTGGCAGATCCGGAAAAAATTGTCGACGCTATCGACAAGGGTGTAGCGAAAAACAAGGATATTATCTACCCCGGCGAGGCAAGGCTGCTGATGCTATTCCACGCGCTGCTTCCAAAACTGTGGTGGAAGCTCGTCCTCAAATTTGAAAAATAGTTATTTCTTCAAAAGTGAGCCGTGCTAGCATCGCCAGCCCATGACCCGGCAAACACTCAACCACGATTCCCCCTGGCTACTCGCCGTACTTGCCACCCTGGTCGCCATGGGGCCACTCAGTGTCGACATGTATTTACCGGCAATGCCTGCCATGCAGTCGGCCTTGAATACCAGCGTTGGCAAAATGCACCTGACCCTCAGCGTCTACCTCACCGGATTTGCGATTTTTCATCTGGTCTGTGGCCCCCTCGCCGACCGCTTTGGGCGCAAACCCATATTGCTGTTGGGTACGGTTATTTTTGTGGTCGCCTGCATCGGCTGTAGCACGTCCACAACTATAAATGAGCTTCTTTGGTTCCGGTTTTTACAGGGCGTGGGCGCCTGTGTGGGCCCGACTTTGGCCAGGGCTATTGTGCGCGATATTTTTGGCCCGACAAAAGCGGCCAAAGCCCTTTCGTTAATCGCCATGCTAATGGCGTTGGCGCCGGCGGTTGCGCCCACCCTGGGCGGTGCGATGCTGTTGTTTCTGCCCTGGTCGAGTATATTTTTATTCCTCGCGCTCTACGGCGCTATGAGTATCGTTCTGGTGCGGCGTTACATTCCCGAGTCACTGCCACAAAAACAGAGCCTGCATCCCCTGTCGGTCGCAAGCAACTATGCTCTTTTGTTAAAAGACCCATTTTATCTACTGCTTACTATTGCCAGCGCCCTGATGTATGCAGCCCTGATGACCTATCTATCCTCCGCGGCCTTTGTTTACATAACCGTACTGGGGGTGCCAGTAGAATACTTTGGCTTTGTTTTTATCTCCGGCGTGGTGGGCTATATCATCGGCAGCGGTATCAGTGCCAGGCTCGCCAGTCGATACGCGCCGGAACAATTGACGGTGCTGGGAACACTTCTCGGCCTGGGCGCCACACTGCTCATGTGGTTGGCCTCCGCGCTGCATCCACTCAGCATTCTCACCTATATGCTACCCATGGTGTTATTCTCCATAGCCCTGGGGCTGGTTCT
>JAUVBI010000076.1 GCA_030591305.1 Pseudomonadota bacterium | reverse complement strand
TCATAATCAAGTTTTGCCAGCGGGTAGTGCAAACAACTCCGGTTAAAGTAGAGACAACTGACAGGGGCATCAAAACTCAAGTCGGCACAGAAGGTGTTTTCAAGAGTTGCGGTATGCGCAGGTTGGGGGTAGCTAAATTCGGCCCGTAACACCGGAACCGGCAGAGCACAAATAGAACCGACAATAAGCGCAGAGGAGGCCAGCATCTCATCGCTCAGATAACGCATGCTCGCCGTAGAGGCATCCAGAGGGTGCCACTCCAGGCGAATAAAATTACCATCGGGACGAATAACAACCCGCCCTAAATCTCCCCGCAGATTAATGGTGCTGGGAATAACATTCAGGTATTCCTTCAGGTTGCGACAAATGGTTGTCATATAAAGATGCAGGTTCAGGCCCAAAAAATAAATGAGGCGCCCCACATACAAACCCAGATCGGGATTGGCCGTTAGTTTTTGCGCAAGCTGATAAAGTGCAATGAACTGGGAAACGGGCAGTCTTTCACCGGGAACAGCCAGCGATTCACTGTGCAGGCCCACGCCAGTTATCAGCGACTCCCTGTCCACACCCAGGGCGGAGGCGGCCTGTAAAACAGCATTGAAGCAGGACACATAAACCGTGGCGGTATCCCGGGAAGTCATCAAGCCCGCGGCTTATCCGAATTACAGGCCGAGCACAGGGCGCGAACGATAACAGAGCGCGTTTGCACGGGATCTATGACGGCATCAATTTCCAGATGCGCTGCCGCCTCGGTGGCGCGGCCCACCTCATACATCCTGCCCAGAAGTTTATCAAACAGTGCCTGTCGCTCATTGGGATCTTCCACGGCATCCAATTCCTTTTTGTATCCCAGGCGAACAGCCCCCTCCAAACCCATACCGCCAAATTCCCCCGTTGGCCAGGAAGCCGCGTAAACTGGGTTAACAAAACTGCCACCGGTCATCGCCATCGCGCCCAGGCCATAGCCCTTGCGTAAAAAGATGGCCACAATGGGAACGGTCAAGGCGGCTCCGGCAATAAATAGAGACGACATACTGCGTACTGCACCACCGCACTCACTGTCTGGCCCAACCATAAAACCCGGTGTATCGGTCAGGGATAGCACGGGTAGTTTGAAGGCATTACATGTCGTCAGGAAACGTGCGGCTTTCTCTGAGGCCTCTGCATCAACAGCGCCCCCGAGCTGCTGGCAATCATTGGCTATCAGTGCGACGGGCATACCTTCCATGCGTATAAATCCGGTGATGATACTGCGCCCATAGATACGTCGCAGTTCCAGGAAGGAGCCTTCATCGGCAATGGTTTCAATGATGTTGCGAACCGGGTAGGCCCAGCGTCTGTCTTCGGGGACAATATCGCGCAATGGTAGTTGATCAACGCTGCGCCATTCATCAACCTTGCCCTGAAAGTATGACAATAGCTGACAAGCCAGCCGGGTTGCGTGGGCCTCATCTTCCGCCACGATATCGACCACACCATTCTTCTCCTGAACGTCGATAGGACCTATTTCTGTCGGTGCAAAAGAGCCCAGGCCGCCCCCTTCAATCATGGCCGGACCCGCCATCCCGATCCAGGAACTGCGCGTGGCAATGGTAAAATCGGCACAGCCGAACAAGGCTGCATTACCGGCGAAACAGTAACCGTTATTCACGGCAATACGCGGGACAATGCCGCTCAATTTAGCCCAGGTACTGAACGACTTGATATTGAGGCCGGCTATCTGGGTGACTACATCCGTATCACCCGGCCTACCTCCACCGCCCTCGGTATACATAACAATAGGCAATCGTAGTTCTTCCGCCAACTCGCAAATGCGGTCCAGCTTTTTATGGTGAAAAAAACCCTGAGTTCCTGCTAGAACAGCGTAGTCGTTAACAATGACCGCCGCCCCTGCACGATCTGCGTGAACAGTCTCAGCATTTATCGTACAGGTGCCCGTAATAATACCATCGGCGGCGGTATTTGATTGCAGGTCCTCGTAGTCTCTACGGTTGCGCTGGGCTGCCACAGCCAGCTGACCATATTCCAAAAAAGAATCGGGGTCCGTCAGGTCGTCGAGGTTCTCACGCGCCGTGCGATAGGCCTTCTTATGGCGTTTAGCTGCCGCCTCTGCCCGGTGTGGGTCTCCGGTTTTTGCCAAACGCTCCTGCAACAGAGCCAGCTCAGGTCTCAGTTTGGGTCTTAATTCATCATTCACGGGACAATTCCTGAATGTTACGGCGCGTTAACACCCCCTCCAATTGGGGGTACGTTTTTGTACAAAGGCGATCACACCCTCTTTTGCATCTTCGCTGGTGATACAGATATGCTGCAAGTCGGCTTCATTGGATATGGTGTCTTCTACGGAATTTTTAATCGCATCATTTAAAGCCTGCTTGGCGTAACGCAGCGACAGCGGCGCTTTTTCTGCCAGTTCTTCTGCCCAGGCCAGTGTTTCGGACAGCAAATCATCCGGCACAACCACGCGGTTACACAAGCCCATATCCAGGCACTTGTTCGCCCGCACTTTCTCACCCGAGATAATCATTTCATAGGCGCGTTTGCGACCCAGTGTGTGCACCAGGTGCCAGGTAGCACCACCATCCGGAATCAAGCCAATTGCAGTAAATGCCTGATAGATATACGCATCTTCAGCCATCACCGTTAAATCACAGCACATGACGAAGGCACTACCAATGCCTGCGGCTGCGCCATTAACTGCCGATATCCACGGCTGTGGCGCGTTGGTGATGGCCATTAAAGCCGGCTTGTACTCGTTGTTCAGTTGATCGATGGCACTGGCCTCGGGGCCCTGATTTTCAACGAGGTCAGCACCCGCACTGAATGCGCGCCCCACCCCGGTAAGGATGGCGACACGAATATTGGTATCGGCATTAACCTCTTCAATCGCCAGAAGTAGCTCTGCGCGTAGTGTTGCGTTAAAAGCATTGAGAGATTCCGGCCTGTTCAGGGATACGATGCCAACCTGCCCCCTGCATTCTACCGTTACTGTTTCATACTGATTCATTACAAGCCTCTTTCATTAACCAATGGCTCCGCTGTCACGCAGGCTGCCAAGCTCCGCCTGGGCAAAGCCCATGGCCTGTAAAATTTGATCGGTATCCTGCCCGGTCGCATGGGAACCGTGTGCCACTTCGGATGGTGTGCGACTGAAGCGGGGGGCCGGTGCGGGCTGGGTTAAGCCATCCACTTCAATATAGGTGTTTCTGGCAATATTGGCCGGGTGTTTTGGCGCATCCATAAATGTCAGTACCGGGGCAAAACAGACATCGGTACCCTCCATTAACTCACACCAGTGTGCCTGGGACTTCGCCTTGATAACCGCAGCCAGCTTATCTTCCATTGCCGGCCACTGGTCCCGATCATTCTGCTTGCCAAAGTCTTCCGCCGGCAACTCCGCCAACTCCAATAATAAAGCATAAAACTGCGGCTCTATGGAACCGATGGAAACATACTCCCCATCGGAACATTCGTAGGTATTGTAATAATGGGCGCCACCATCCAGCATATTGGATTGACGTTTGCTGGCATCCCATATACCCATCGCTTCAAAACTGTGGAACATCCACATCAGCTGGGCGGCACCATCGACCATGGCGACATCGATCACCTGCCCTTCACCAGAATTTGAAGTTTCAAGGAGAGCCGCCAGAATACCGTTGACCAGCAACATACCCCCACCGCCCATATCACCCACAAGATTGAGTGGCAGAACAGGCTTGCCATCCCGGGGGCCGGTGGCATATAAAGCTCCGGTGATAGAGATATAGTTAATATCGTGCCCCGCCGCCTTTGCCAGTGGGCCATCCTGCCCCCAGCCGGTCATGCGACTAAAAATCAGCCGTGGATTACGCGCCATACAGACATCCGGCCCTATACCCAGTTTTTCACAGACCCCGGGGCGGTAAGGATCAATTACTACATCGGCATTTTCCACCATGCGTAAAAAGGTTTCGACACCCTGTGGGTCCTTCAGGTTCAGAGCGACTGACTTCTTCCCTCGGGCACTGACATCAATCGCCAAGGGTGCACCCACGGCGCTGGCTCGCTCCACGCGTATCACTTCCGCCCCCATGTCAGCCAGCACCATGGCCCCCATCGGGGCGGGCCCGATACCTGAAAGTTCCAAAATCGTATAACCGTTAAGCGGCCCCATGAGCCCTCCTCTGTCTGCGTGCTTTTCTAAGCTGCGGCAATACGCCCTACTTGGGCTGCATGCGAATACCGCCATCCATACGAATACATTCGCCGTTGATGTAATCATTTTCTACGATACTCTGGGCCAGATGAGCAATTTCATCTGCGCTTCCCAGGCGCTTGGGAAACAATACCTGGCTGGCCAGGGGCTGCAAAAATTCGGCTATTTCCGGCGTCATTTCCTCTGCTCCACCCATCATCAGGGGCGTGGCAATCAAGCCGGGAACAATGGTGTTCACACGAATACCCAAAACTGCCAAGTCTCTGGCCACCGGCAGGGTCATGCCCACGATGCCGCCCTTGGATGCGGAATACGCGGCCTGGCCTATCTGCCCTTCATAGGCTGCAATCGAGGCCGTATTAATAATGACACCTCTGCCACCATCAGCATTCAAAACCTCATTTTCTGCCATTTGCTCGGCACACAAGCGCAATACGTTAAAGGTACCCACCAGGTTCACCTGCAATATCAGGTTAAAATCTGCCAGGGGAAAGGGACCCTTTTTACCCATGGTACGTTTGGCATTACCGATACCGGCAAAGTTGCAATTGATGTGTATCGCGCCAAAGGCCTCCATGGTGGCGGCAATACCAGCGGCCACGGAGTCTTCATCGGTGACATTCACCTGGCAAAAAATAACATTTGCGCCCAGCCCTTCAGCCAGAGCCTTGCCCTTGTCTCCGTTCATATCAAAAATGGCTACCTTGGCACCATTGGCAACAAAACGTTTTACGGCTGCACGGCCCAGGCCGGAGGCACCACCGGTAATAACGGCTACTTTATCTTTTAAATCCATGAGAGATCTCCTTGATCCATTGAGTATTACTGCTTAAAAATTTCGTGTGTTAAAGGGAGTATAGTCCTGCGACAGGCAATCGCGACTGATAATGATTTTCATCACTTCAGAGCTGCCCGCATAAATCGTCGATACCTTGGCATCTGTATACTGACGGCTGATAGGGTACTCGTCCATATACCCGGAACCACCGTGTAGCTGTACTCCCAGGTCGGCCACAGTAACCTGCAACTCGCTGGTCACCAGTTTTGCCTTGGCGGCATCTACTGCGGTCAAGGCACCTGCATTAAAAGACTTAACGCAGTGATCCAGGTAAACCTGAGCAATATCCAGCTCGGCACGCATTTCAGCCATTTTAAACTGGGTGTTCTGAAATGCCGCCAACGGCTTGCCAAAAGCCTTGCGCTCATTGACATAACTGGCAGTCAGATCCCAGGACAACTGAGCAGATGCCAGGTAACCGGTGGCTCCCATCAGGCGCTCCTCGGCCAAGCCTTTCATCAGGTAAATAAAACCCTGCCCCGGCTCACCCAGGACATTGGCTTTGGGCACTTTCACATCGTTAAAAAACAACTCGGCGGTATCCTGGGCCTTGAGCCCCATTTTTTTGAGATTGCGCCCCCGCTCAAAGCCTTCCATGCCCCGTTCGACAATAAACAAGGTCATATGATGGGGATTATTGTCAGGGTCTGTCTTGGCCGCCACGATAATCAGGTCGGCATTAATTCCATTGGAAATAAACACTTTCGACCCGTTCAGCACCCAGTGATCATCGTGCTCAACAGCATTGGCGCGCATACCTGCCAGGTCGCTACCCGCATCGGGCTCAGTCATCGCAATGGCGAGAATATGCTCACCACTCACGCACTTTGGCAGAAAACGTTGGCACTGCTCTGCACTGCCAAAGCGGGTCAGGTAGGGGCCCACCAGCCGACTGTGCAGGGAGTTATACCAATCTCCAGCACGGGCATAACAGGTCTCCTCGATAATCACCTGCTCGAAGCGGAAATCTGGATCGCCCATGCCGCCATATTCTTCAGCGGGCCATACCATCAAAAAACCCTGTTCTCCGGCCTTGCGAAAAGCCGACCTGTCGACAATTCCAGCCTCACGCCAGTCCTCCATATGTGGCACAATCTCTGCTGAGAGGAATTTTCGGTAGGCATCGCGAAACATATTTTGTTCGTCGGTAAATTCTCGCTGTAACATAGACGCGCTCTCATTACGTGTTGACTGAAATCGAAGGACAAACAGTATGGTAATGCACGGCTTGACCATCAATGACCTGTCCCGACAAATTAATTGACCCAAAATGACAGTGGCTGGATTCAAGGGAGCAAAGTACACAAAATGAATGAACTATCCCCGGAAAATTGGGTATACCTACACTATGGGCTCATTCTGTCCATTACCGCCGCCCAGGTGGTGGTGGTATACCTGCTCAGAAAATCTACCCACCCGCCCGCCGGCCTAACGATGTACACGGTAGTATTGGTCGCATCCTTTGTGGGCTGGGCAGTTATTACGTTGCAACAAGCCCAGACCATTACTTACGCGGTATACAGTTCAGCCTATGCATTAATCACCATCGGCTTCCTTGCGAGCGTGGTGATTGAGTACCAGCGCCACCTCATCCAACTCGCAACGGAAGATCCCCTGACACGCCTGCTCAACAGGCGGGGGCTTTCCGACGCTCTCAACGTCAGCCTGGCCCAAGCCTCACGTCACCAACTGCCCACCTCCGCCATCATGGTAAATATCGATCATTTTAAAAAGGTAAATGACAACTTCGGTCACGACACAGGTGATCAAGTCATCCGGCTAACCGGCGATGTATTAAGCCGCATGACCAGGGCCAGTGATGTCATAGCGCGTGTGGGCGGCGAGGAATATTTAGTGGTTCTTCCCGATACGACCCTGGACGCGGCACGGGTGTTGGCAGAGCGTATTCGTTTATCAATTGATCAACACCCACTGTTAGTACACAGGCAGACCATTCACATTACCATCAGCCTGGGTGTGGCCTGCGTGGAGGGCGCCGTGAATCTCAACGAACTCAGCGAGGCAGCTGACAGAGCCATGTATCTGGCCAAGCGCGGCGGGCGCAACCGGGTGGCCTCGGTAGAGCATAAGCCGGTGCAAATGACCACCGACACCGTAAAGGCCTGATACGGCATGCGCGAACTTTCCATTTCAGTGTATTTCGCCCGAGCCGTGCTTAAACACGCGGTGTCCCAGGGCCTGGATGTGGTGGGCCTGTTACGTAAAAGCCGAATTTCTCCACGCCTGTTACACGAAGACAACGCCAAAATTTCGATAGAGCGGTTTGCCGATTTGCAGGTCAGCACTATGCTTGCCATGGGGGATGAGTCACTGGGTTACGCCTCCCAGCGCATGCCAATTGGTAGCTGGCACATGATGTGCCATGCCGTTATTGGTAGCGAAACCCTGGGCCAGGCACTGCATCGCTATTGCCGCTTTTTTCAATTGTTTGAGTTTGGCGCACGTCCCCACCTGGAAATCAGCGGGGACAGTGCACACATTGTGGCCAGGCCATTTGACGAAAATACCTCCTTACCAGGCTTCTCTGGATCAGTGATCCTGCTCAACACTCACCGATTTGCCAATTGGCTGGTACAGGAGTCCCTGCCGCTACAGGCAATCCATATCAAGGGACCACCCGGGGCCGACCTGTCGGATTACCGGCGAATGTTTTTCGCCTATCCCACCGCATTTGAACAAACTGATACGCGACTCACACTCGCAAGGGCACTTCTGGATAAACGTGTCACCCAAAACGAGCAGACATTACGGCATTTTTTACGCCATCCGGTGTTAATCATGTTGACCCAAAACTATAGCCAAAATAGCTGGACGGCTCAGGTAAAAAATAAAGTACGACACAACCTTGAAATCATGCCCGAACTGAATGAAGTTGCCACCGCCCTTGATATCCACCCGCAAACGCTGAGACGGCGCCTGTCCAGTGAGGGAACCAACTTCAAGGAAATTAAAAATCAACTGCGCAGAGACACCGCTTTACACTTTCTGGGCAAGCAGGGTTTAAGTATTGAAGAAATCGCTTACCGGGCGGGGTTTTCTGAGTCCAGTGCCTTCATCCGGGCGTTTAAGGGCTGGACGGGTGTGACACCCTACGCCTATCGCAAGGGCCTGTAAGCGAACTCAAGCAGCAGATACCAACTTGCCCCTGCAGCGCATGCAGTGATAGATGGCCTTGCCCCGCACCATCCGGTTGTGCCTGGTAGTGGAAACCTCGTGCAGTTGGCAGGGACAGAAATAGCGATGCCTGAGTTGTTGTCGTTGGGGAATACCGCTCAGGTCGAGATCAAAAGTGACGCCGGGGTCTGCCCCGAAGGCCGCCATAAGCGCCTGCCATTCCATTCCGTGGGGTTTCACTCGGCACAAGCCGTACACCTGGTCTATGGCAAAGTGTGCCACTTCATGAGGCACGGTTCCAGTAAAGCTCTCATCAAAGTACTTGGCAAATATCCAGGGGTTATAGCGAATACAACGCTGCCTGCCCACCACCTTGTACATACCCGCCGTACGACCTGACAGATCAAAAGCGACGGACACGGAGGGAAATTTCACACGGTATATGTCTTCGGCGCAATCGATAAAAAACTGGGTCTGTTCAAGCACTTTAGCGCGCTGTGATTGCCCAATGGGTTCTACCATCGTGGTTTGCATAGTTTAGGCCCGTTGTTCCAGGCACAGTTTCAGCCACTGGGAGAGACTTTCACTGCGAAATTTTTTGCGATGTAAAATGATGTGAAATTGTCGTTTGAAATTTCGCCCCGGCACCGACAGGGGCACCAGTGAGCCCCGTGAGAAAGCTTCCTGCAGACATATCGCCGAGAGGCAGCCTACTCCCAGCTCCGCTTCTACAGCTCTCTTGATGGCCTCGGTATGCTGTAATTCCATGGCGATATTGAGGTCGGCGAGAATGCCGTGCATGGCGCGATCGAAGGTCTGTCGCGTACCCGAACCCGGCTCACGGACAATCCACGCTTGCTCGCGTAACTGCGCATCAGTCATCGACTTGCTTCCCGCCAGAGGGTGGCCCGGTGCGGCAAAAACCTGCAACTCGTCATCCCGCCAGGGCATGGCCTCCAATTCCGCGTCGTGCAACTCGCCCTCAATCAGACCCACGTCCAGTTCGAACTGGCGAACCTGCTCGGCGATGGTCTCGGTATTAGCGACACTCAAGGTGACATCCGAGTTGGGAAAGCGCTGGCGAAATTGTGCGATCATCCCCACAGCCAGGTAATTGCCAATACTCAAGGTGGCACCCAGCTTCAACTTTCCCACCACATGCCGACCCGCAAGTGCCAATTCAAATTCCCGAGCTTGCTCCAGTAGGTTTTCGGCCCCCGGCCTCAACTGGGCACCCAGTTCGTTGAGTTTTAGCCGTTTACCGACCCGGTCAAACAACTGCATGTCAAAACTGCGTTCCAACTCACTCAGTGAACCACTGGCAGCTGATTGCGACATAGACAAGGCATCAGCCGCCCGGGTCACGTTTTCATAGCGGGCGGTGGCGAGAAATATTTCCAATTGGCGGAGGCTGAATCGCATGCATACCTGCTTGAAATACTTAATCGGTTTTTCCGATATATTATATCCATTAAAACCGTTTTATCAATATCAAAATAAACCATAAACTGCCTTTTTAAGTCATACAGAGTGCACAACACATGGCAAACATACTCAGAGAACAGGTCACCGCCGTACATCACTGGACCGATCAGCTGTTCAGCTTTAAAACCACACGGAATCAGGGGTTTCGCTTCAAGAGTGGCCATTTCACTATGATAGGTCTGGAGCACCAGGGCAAACCATTGATGCGCGCCTACAGCCTTGCCAGTGCCAACTATGAGGATGAGCTTGAGTTTTATAGCATTAAGGTGGCCGACGGCCCACTGACCTCGCAGTTGCAAAGCATTTGTGTGGGAGACGAGGTGCTGATTAACACCAAATCAACCGGAACGCTTATCCAGGACAATTTACTACCCGGGAAAAACCTCTATCTCATTGCCACGGGCACTGGCCTGGCACCGTTCCTGAGCATCATCAAAGACCCGGAGATATACGAGCAGTACGACAAAATCATTCTGGCGCATGGCTGTCGCACCATTGAAGAGCTGGCTTATCGAGAGGAAATAACCGAGACTCTGCCCCATCATGAGTATTTGGGTGAGTTGGTGCGCGAGAAATTGATTTACTACCCCACTGTCACACGGGAGAAGTTCCACAACAACGGCCGACTGACCGACCTTCTGCGCATTGGCAAACTCACCCGGGATATCGGTCTGCCCCCCATTACCCCTGAAAGCGACCGTTTTATGATCTGCGGCAGTCCGAGTATGTTAAAAGATGTGTGTAAGCTACTCGATAACCTCGGGTTCGCAGAATCCCGGCATGGTCAGGCCGCTCACTATGTTATTGAGCGCTCTTTCGTGGAGCGTTGAGCGCAAAACAAACTGGATAAAATGTAAGTTTTGGTATATTTTTTTGTTGTGCCACGTCATTGTCCCTGGCTCGCTCAAACGACAGACTGAGCCTCGGCTAATGACTCTCATTCACAACAAGAATCCGCCAGAGAAAATATGAATACACAGACACAGCAACTTGATACATCGAAACTTGGCAAGTACCTGGCCGACCACATTCCCGGGTTCACCCTCCCCCTGACCGTTGATAAATTTGACGGGGGGCAGTCCAACCCCACCTTCAAACTCTCCACACCCAATAATGCCTATGTACTGCGGCGCAAACCACCCGGTGAACTGCTAAAGAGTGCCCACGCCGTAGACAGGGAATTCAGGGTGATCAGCGCCCTGGCTGACACCCACGTGCCCGTGCCAAAAACCTATATGCTCTGTGAAGACAATAGTATTGTCGGCTCCATGTTCTACGTCATGGAGTATATGGAGGGCCGCATACTGTGGGATCCACTGTTGCCAGACGCTGCTGATAACACTGAGCGAAGTGCCATTTACGATGCCATGAACCAGACCATGGCCGCCCTGCACAATGTCAACGTGAACTCAGTGGGTCTGGCGAATTATGGCAGGCCGGGAAATTATTTCGAGCGTCAGCTCAATCGCTGGGGAAAACAGTACAAGGCTTCTGAAACTGAAAATATAGAAGCTATGAATACACTCATAGTATGGCTGGCTGACAATATGCCCGAGGACGACGGCACGGTAAGTCTCGTTCACGGTGATTATCGCCTGGACAATATGATGTTCCACCCCACAGAGCCACGGGTTGTGGCCCTGCTGGACTGGGAACTGTCCACCCTGGGCCACCCCCTGGCCGATCTCGCCAATCAGTGCATGGCCTGGATGTTACCCCGCGAGGGCCAAATCAAGGGGCTGGCCGGCATAGACCGGGCGGCACTGGGTATCCCCTCGGATGAAGATTATATTGCCAAATACTGTGAAAGAACCGGCCGTGACAGTATTGAGAACTGGTCTTTTTACCTGGTATTTTCCCTGTTTCGCCTGGCCGCCATTGTGCAGGGAATTCGCAAACGCGCCCAGATTGGTACGGCCTCCAGTGCCGAAGCCGAATCCAGAGGCAACATGGTACTACCCCTCGCCGCTATGGCGCTTGAACTAACCAAATAATCACCAAGGAGAACAGTATGTCTGAAGAAGAAGCAGTTTTAGTCGAGGTTAACGACGGTGTAATGGTCGTTACTCTGAACCGTCCAAAGGCGAGAAATGCAGCCAACAAGGCACTGGCTGTTGGTGTCGCCGCAGCCATGGATGAGCTCGATAGCAATGACGATATTCGCGTCGCCATTCTTACCGGTGCTGGTGGCACTTTTTGCTCAGGCATGGATCTCAAGGCATTTATAACCGGCGAAGTTCCCATCGTAGAAGGCCGTGGATTTGCCGGACTGACAGAGCAACCACCGAAAAAACCTATAATAGCCGCCGTGGAGGGCTACGCATTGGCCGGTGGATTTGAAGTGGCTATCTCCTGTGATTTAATCATTGCTGCTGACAATGCCAAATTTGGCATCCCTGAAGTAAAGCGGGGCCTGGCCGCTGCGGCCGGTGGATTGATGAAACTACCGAG
>JAUVBI010000218.1 GCA_030591305.1 Pseudomonadota bacterium | reverse complement strand
GGGGTGAGCATGCCGCTCTCGCCCATTACACAGTGATTAATATCCACTTCCTTGGTATCGAGTACCACGCCCATGTGTCCGCCGGGTGCGTCAATGTTACCCATCAGCATATTGACCAACTTGAATGCCTGGTTGGTCTGGGCACCATGCTTGTGCCCTTGAGCGCCGCGGTAGTAGTTGTAGCCAACGGGGCGGAAGGGCACGGTACGCCCGTCTTCCAGTTCCATCGTGGCGCCAACCTGAGCGGCCTCGGCAAATTCACGGGCTATGCGGCTAATGGTGTCAGCTGGCACGGTGGTGATTTCAGACATTGCTTCCGGGGTACACTCCTCGAGAATGTCCTTATACACTTGGAAGCCGGGGCGGCAGGGCTTGCCGTCAATTTCGTAGTTGCCTTCCAGAGCGATTTTTCCAATGCTCTTGTCGTTCCACAATTTGGCACAGTTGTTCTTTGCATCCCAAATATAGCACTGGCGGTCTTCATCGCGGATGTACCGCCCGTCCTCGCCCACCAGGTAAGGTGCATTGGTGTCGCGCTTGAGAAATTTATAGTCGCACAGGCCCTCTTTAATCATCACATGGGACATGCCCATGGCGAAGTGCCGGTCGGTAGCGGGGCGAATGGGAATCCACTCCTCAGCCTTGGCGGAGCCAATGGACAGCCTGGGTTCAATTGACACAACACGCATATTGCGCTCGGTGCGTGCCTTGGCTACCCAGTTGGCCTGAGCCGCTGCATGCAGGTGGGATGAGAAACCGTCACCGGTGCCGTTGTTAATCCAGTAGTTACAATACTTCGCGTCATTGGCACAGCCAAATGCGGAGTGGATAAAACCATTCATGGGGTGGTAAGCACCGCCACACATGGTGCCGCCCGACTGGTAGAAGTTGAAGTTGCCAAAAGACAGAGGCCAGGCCCAGATATTGAACTTTTGGAAATCCTCTATAGAGGGCAATACCTTGCGCGGGTCTTCATCGACAGATTTCTTGATTTCTCTGGCTGTTATATCCAGCGCCTCTTCCCAGCTGATGGGCTCCCACATGGGGTCTACACCAGTGCCCTTCTCAGGGTTGGTGCGGCGCATGGGCTGCTTGAACCTGTTGGGGTCATAGTGGCGCATAATGGCGGAGTTGCCCTTGGGGCACAATTTGCCATTGTTTGATGGGTTGGTGGGGTTGCCTTCGATTTTGTTGATAATGCCATCGTCGGTAACGTGAATCATGTTGCCGCAGGAGTGCAGGCACATCTTGCAACTGGAAGCTACCCAGCGGCCACTTTTAATCGAGTTGGCGGTAGGTTTTTTTCCACTATCTGGAGTTGCCATTTTTATCCCTCACTGGTGTTGCCAGTCTCATTTGGCGAATTTCTTTAATGGTTGTTTTTATATTTAAATTACTCGGTATTTTATAGCTTACTGGGCCCACAAGTAAACCCGGGAAATTGACGCAGTGCACCATAGGTCAACTTTTTATACGCATTCGTCCAAGCTTGAGCTATTTCCCCGATTTTGTTGATGATGATAATAAAAAAACCCTGGCCGGGTTGGGCCAGGGTTCAAGAGTAGGCTATATGAAAAGACTAGAAATTCTTCTTGGCTGAAACACCCCACCAGCGTGGTTCGCCAACGGCGATCTCACTACAACCGCAGAACAGGGAGATATCAAAGCCCATTACTTCGTTTTCTTCGTCGGTGAGGTTATTGACGAAGGCGGCAAACTCCCAGTTGCTGTCGCCACCAGTCGTATAGGTGATGCGAGCATTGGCCAGAGTGTAGTCATCCATTTCATGAGAGTCGTAATTACGCAGGGTGTAAAATGCGTTATCACTGTAGCTGGCATCGGCTACCACGGCCATTTCAGCATTGCCCATAGGCCAGGCGTAGCGTACCAGTGCGCTCAGTTGTAGCGGTGGTACGTAGCTGGGTTCTGTATTTTCAAAGATTCCTGGCGCCACTTCCACATCTTCGACCTCGGCATCGATATACGATCCGGCGAGGATAATATCGAGTCCGGCGACGGGGGAGGCGACCAGTTCAATTTCTGCTCCTACCACGGTGCTGTCATAGTTAATGACGCTGCCGGAAACGCCGGCAAAGACGTAACCCTGATAATCCTGATAGTCATAGTAATACACAGAGCCGTTGAGGCGCATCATGCCGTCCATCATGGTGGACTTGAAGCCCATTTCGTAGGACAGCAGAACTTCCTCATCGTAGCCGTATTGGTAGCCCCCTGGGGTTAACTGCGCGCCACCAAAATCGATGGGCGCATTAAATCCACCGGCTTTGACACCGCGGTTGATGCCGGCGTATAGCAGCAGGTCATCGCTGGGCTTGTAGTCCAGTTGAATCTTACCTGTCCACAGGCTGTCACTGGTGTCGTCTTCAAACCGTGTTGAAACAGGCAGGCCTACAACATCGGAGAAGGTGCCATACAAGGGGCCGTCGGCAAATGTCGTGGCATTGGTCAGACCACGTATTTGCAAGTCGTAGAAGTAATCTTTGTCCTCGCGCATGACACGCAGCCCCATGGTCAGAGTCATGGTGTCACTGAGGTCCATGTCTATCTGGCCAAAAATGGATACATTTTCTGTCTCCTGGTCGACATGGGCGGGGTAATCTGCAGGCAGGCTGCCTGGAGGCAGCAGAAATGGTGCGTTGTCCAGAACCTTGAAGCCGATGTTGTTGTCGTAGTTTACATCGAGGTAATAAAAGCCGGTTACCCAGCGCATGCTGTTGGTGCTGCCGCTGAGCCTGAATTCCTGGCTGACTTGGTCGGCCTGGGCATCAAACCATACGGAAAGCTGGTTCATGGGGGCGGAGTCAACATCCATACCCATGAATTTTTCAAAATCCTTGTAGTCGGTAATGGAAACAAAGTCCATATCGCCTATTTGTACATCAAACTTGGCGGTAAAGCCGATTGTTTCCATGGTGTTCAAGTCATCGAATGAAAAATCACCTTCGGTATAATCCAGGCCATTGCCATCCCTGTCGATGTAGCCGGTGGCATCGCTGCCGGGCAGGGGTCTGGGGAACGGTCCGAAAATACCGGTTTCAATAGGTGCACCTGTCTCCCAGGAAAACCCCTGGGCGGTGGAGTCCTTGGGCTGGAATATTGCGTTGCGTTGGCGTCCCTGGGCATCCAGTACAGGGGCTGTTGCCTCGCTCTGGTAGGGTGATGTGGCCAGTGTAGAGTCAGCCCAGTTGGCCGATAGCCACAAACTGGCGGAGTCGCCTATATCAAACAATAACTGCCCGCGGACAGCGCTGTTTTCTTCACCGCCGAAGTCATCGCCGGTACCTTGTGCAAGGGCGATCTCAGAGGGCATAAAAGACTGCGGGTTAGCGGGGTCATAGGAGTTATCGAGGTAGCCATCCTGCTCGTGATAGTAGCCCGATATACGACCTGATACACCGTCTGTCAGTTGCCCGCCAACAGCGCCTTCCAGCTTAATTCGATCGTAGTCGCCGTACTCCACCTTCATATAGCCTTCCAGCTCTTCGGTGGGCCGACGGGAGACGAAATGAGCCAGGCCGCCGGTTGCGTTGCGGCCAAACAGGGTGCCCTGGGGGCCTTTCAAGACCTCTACCCGGTCCAGGTCGTACATGGCAAAGCGTTGCCCCTGGGCCATGGCGACATAGGTATCATCGATATAAACAGCCACGGGTGACTCTGTCTGGTCGTTAAAATCGTTTTGTGAAACACCACGTATTGTAAACTGCAGGTTTTGCCCCGCAAGGTTGCCGCCCACATGTACTCCGGGTGTAAACCTGGCGATGTCGGAGCTCTTGGTAAAGCCCAATTGCTCCATCTGGTCACCGGTATAGGCGGTGATTGAAATGCCCACATCCTGCATGTTTTGTTCGCGTTTTTGTGCGGTAACAATCACCTCCTCAAGTAAGCTACTGGTTTGAGCGATGGTGCCGGGAGCCATGGTAACAGCTCCTGCCACGGCGGCGGCCAGTATAGTTTTATGGAAATGTGTAAATCTCTTCATGAGGCTCTCCTGATGATTAGCGATAGTGTTTCTTACTGCTGTTGCTGTACTGCGAGTAATTTGCGTACCCCGTATAGTAGATTACAAGCTCTCATGAGATGTTTACTGACAATGCATTAGTCTTTGTCTCCCTGTGCATTGGCCTATTCTGGAAAACCCTGCACAGGCGGCAATTCAGCTGTTGCCTGCCGCTACTTCGCGCTCGGTTTTAGCAAAATGTCTCAGCCCCCAGCCCAGTATGGCCGCACCCAATACCGCGCCGATCACACTGACCAGCGACATGGAATACCCTACCATGACATCGTTGTGGAAAATATAATCGGTCGACAGAGCCACCAGGGTAGAGCCACCGGTAATGCCGAGCAGGTTCATCGACAAAAAGAACAGAGCCGTTACCTGTGCCCGCATTTGATTGGGTGCCATAAATTGCAGGCCGGCTGCCGAGGTCGCCAGGGGAAAGCTGGCAAAAAACATGGCCACGGCCAACAGGGCCAGGCTGCCGCCAAAGCTGTCAATCTGTGAAAACAGCAGGGCTGGAATTATTACACCGATACCGCCAATCATGCCCGCGCGCATGGGTGCATCACGATGCCCGCGGCGAGTCAGGTAGTCGGTGAGCCAGCCACTGGCTAGAACACCGGCGCTGTTACCCAGTAAGACGACCAGCCCCAGGTAGAGCCCTACATCCTGTATCGGCATCTCGAATTTGCGCAGGAAGTAAGCCGGTGCCCAGTTCATCAGGGCAAAAAGTGATAGTGCCAGCAGGCCAAAACCCAGGTAGTGGGCAGTGAATGTGGCCTTGTGCTTGCCTATATAGCGCAATACGTCCGAAAAGCTGAAAGCTGTGCTCGCGGCATCGACACCCTTTCGCTCGGGGTCTTTGATGGTGATGAAAAACAGGGCCGCTACCAGCAAGCCGGGTAGACCCACCATGAAAAAGGTCATCTGCCAGGGTTTGACCACACCGATTATGGGAAATACCTGTTCGCCCCATTGTTCCACCACCGCAATGGCGGCACCACCGATAATAAAAGCCAGCCCGCCGCCAAGAAATGAGCCGCTGGAGTAAACACCCAGTGCCACGCCCAGTTTGGATTTGGGAAAAGAATCGCTAATCATGGAGTAAGCGGCGGGAGATAGGGCGGCCTCGCCCACGCCCACGGCCATTCTTGCCAGAAATAGTTGGACAAAGTTTTTGGCTGTGCCGCAGGCGGCGGTGGCCAGGCTCCAGATAAAAAT
>JAUVBI010000301.1 GCA_030591305.1 Pseudomonadota bacterium | reverse complement strand
CGGCTTCAGTAGCGACGCCATGCGCCAACAAATGAAAACAGCATCCATAACTGAGGTAGATACCACAGGATTCGGCCCTGGGCTGAGGGGCAAGTCCGTGTTTATGGTGGTGGGGGAACAAGACAATGTTACCCCCGCTGCAGTGATGTTTAACCCGGTGGTAGCCGCTTACTCAAAGGACAAGAAAATAAAGCTGCAGCACCATATCATCTCAGGCGATCATTCCTTTTCCTGGAGCAGGCTTCACCTGACCCGATTGATTTTAGCCTGGATGGAAGAGGACTGCCGGTAAGCCCGGGGCTGGAGACCCTGGCTTATTTTCCATCCATAAACGCCGCCAAATCTTTTCTGAATTTCGCCCGCGATGGCGGGTGCAGATACATCATATGCCCCGCCTCATAATACTCCACCAAAATATTTTTCTGCAGCTGCGGGGAGATATCCATGTGGTCGATAAAATAATTAGTGGCGCCATAGGGCGTGGCTAAATCATAATAGCCCTGCTGTACAAGCACTCGCATATTAGGGTTTTGAATCATGGTATAGGCAAGATCTACTGCGGTATTCGCGAAGGGAACCTTGGAGGAGTATGGCCGGCCCGGCTGGGCGTGACTGCCATCCCAACTGTTGTATAAACCGCCGGAAGTAATGTACTTTCTGTCGGTTTTAACGCCCAGCTTTTCTCGGTAGTAGTCGTTGAATGTGGCCACAAAAGCGGGCCCAACAGCGGGAAAAAAGGGGTCGTATTTAAATCTCTCAGAGAGATGATTAATGGCCTCCCCGCTGAAGCGAGAGTCAATACGCCCAGTATTCATCCCCCTGTCGCGCAGTAATTCCTTGGCAAAACGACCCTCATCGATACGCAGGTTCGCCTTGTCCCAGTAATCTGCACTGATGCCGGTGAAGCGTTCCATTCCAGCCAATACCTTTGCCCGCTCCTCGCCAGTGGCCCGGTGTCCCTTCAGCAACACGGGCGCATATTCATCTACGGCGAAAGCCTCGGCCTCACGTAAAAATACCTGTAAATCATCCGGCCGGTCCTCTATCGTTTTGTGATACCAGGCGGTGGCAGCATAGGTAGAAAAATAATTAATGTAGGGTAGATCCATCTTTAAACCGGCATTGCCTGCCACAAAATCCATATAGGGCGAAACCAAAATCACGCCATTTAAGGACATGCTGTGATTGGACAATAAGTAGTTCGCCACACCACCGCTGCGAATACCGCCATAGCTCTCACCCAGCAGGTATTTGGGTGAATTCCAGCGCCCGTTGTCAGTGATGTAGCGCGCAATAAAATTAGAAACGGATTCGATGTCCTGGTCGACACCCCAGAAGTCCTCGCCTTTGGCTTCACCCACCGGCTGGGAAAAACCGGTGCCAACAGGGTCAATCATCACCAAGTCGGCTTTATCCAGGATACTGAACTCATTGCGCACTCGCTCGAAAGGTCCTGCGCTGGTGAAATCCAGATCATGCACCACCGTACGCTGTGGCCCAAGAATTCCCATGTGTAACCACATGGAAGCGGAACCTGGGCCGCCATTATAGGCAAACAAAATCGGCCGCTTGCTACTGTCACCACCAGCTTTGATGTAGGCGGTATATCCAAATAGGGCGATCGGCTTGTCGTCCTTGTCCTTCATTAACAAGGTGCCGGCGGTAGCGGTGTACTCTATCGCCCTACCATCGATTTTTATCATGTCTTTGGAGACAAAGTTCATCGCCTCGGGAATTTTTATGTCGGCCTTATCGGCGTCGCCTCCCGAATCCGTAGTACTCTCCCCATAGGAAACAGCGGCGCAGGCTAGCAGGAGTATCACGGTGAACAACTGGCTTAGAAATCGCATTATGAGCTACTCAATGTTATTGTTGGTTTTCTGGAGCAATCGGTCATTTAAGCATAAAATCACAGGAATAACTCCGCCATGACCCACCTACAAGACATCTTTTCTGCATTCTGGCCACCTGTCTCGATTGTCATGGCTGCACTGTTGCTGGCCTGGGCGGCCAAGTGGACTGCACAGCGCAGCCAGCAGGGCACCTCCGGCATGCTATACCAGCTGGCCAATTGGCTGATTGCCTCCTTCGCCATCATTACCATCATCGTGCTGTTGCCCCTCAGTGATGACACCCAGGGGCAGGTATTGAGCCTGCTGGGTGTTGTGCTCACAGCGGTTATCGCACTGTCTGCGACCACCTTTGTCGCCAATATGATTGCCGGCATCATGCTACAGGCCAGCCAGCCATTTCGCCCCGGTGACTACATACGTGTGAATGACCAGTTCGGGCGGGTCATCAAGCAGTCGCTGGTACACACACAAATACAGACAGAGTGGCGGGACCTCACCAACTTGCCAAACCTGATGCTGGTCAATAACCCGGTAACCGTTCTACACCGGGAGGGCACCATTATCTTTGCGGAGATTTCTATTGGCTACGATGTGACTTATCTGCGCGTTGAGGAACTTCTCCTCAACGCCGGCAAAGACGCCAAACTGACCGAGCCATTTGTACTGGTGCATGAACTGCTGGATCACGCCGTGGTCTATCGAATTTGTGGTTTCCTGCCCGATATGAAAAACCTGCTCAGTTCCCGGTCAAACTTACGCAAGAAGGTGCTGGAACAAATGCATGGCAACGGTGTGGAAATTGTATCGCCGTCCTATATGAACCAGCGCGCCCTGGACCCCTCAAAAAAAGTGATCCCAAGCAATCCCGTACTGCACGATGTCGACAAGCCCAAAGTAGCCACCACAGCACCCGTGGAAAAAATCTTCGATAAAGCCGAGGAGGCAGCCAGCCTGGTTGAGCTCAGGCATAAACAGGACGAAGCGCGGCAAGCATTGAAGCAGGAGCGCGCAGAGCTTAAGGCGGCGAATGATAAAAACAGCAGAAGCGCCATACAGGAAAAAATCGATAGCCTGGAAAAACAGGAAGCCTGGTATGCGAACCGGGTGGAGCAGGAAAAGAATCGCGACAAATAACGCCTCTCACCAACAACGTGAGCTATCAATCTGTTTCCAATTCAAAAT
>JAUVBI010000106.1 GCA_030591305.1 Pseudomonadota bacterium | reverse complement strand
GATGAGTTGGATTTTCCCGACCTGGATCTGTCTGGCGTCGATGATACGGCGCAACTCGAAGACGACTTTGGCAGCCTGGAAATAGAGGGCTTTGAGATAGAATCGGACGATGACGAACTGGACCTGTCTGCCGATTTTGATACGGGGAGCAGCACTGGCGATGAGTTGGGTGGTGATGATGAGGATCTGGTGTTCGCCGTTGACAGCGATGCCATGTCTACCAAGCTGGATCTCGCCCGGGCCTATCTCGATATGGGTGATCAGGATGGTGCCAGGGCAATTTTTGAGGAAGTCGTTGCCGAAGGCAGTGACGAGCAAAAAGAAGAGGCACGGGCGCTGTTAGAGCGACTTGATTAGCTATTCCACACCCTGCTACTGATTCTGTTTTGACTGCTTCGCACCCCGCGGGCAGTCGAATTGCCTGCTGTATCGAATACGATGGCCGACCCTACAGCGGTTGGCAAATTCAGCCACAACTTCATGTAACTACGGTTCAGGCAGAGCTGGAGCGTGCGCTGTCCAAAGTTGCCAACGGTGATGTCAGGGTGCATTGTGCTGGGCGCACGGACACCGGTGTGCATGCCTGCGGTCAACTTGTCCATTTTGATGCCCCCCAGGATCGAAGCCTCAAAGCGTGGGTGCTGGGTACCAATACACATTTACCCGAGAGCATACGCGTACTCTGGGCAGTGGTGGTTCCCGCGGAGTTTCACGCCAGATTTTCTGCCCTGTCCCGTCGTTACCGCTACATCATCAGTAATACCCGCATCAGTCCCGCCCTGCTGCACGGCCAGGTGACGTGGCAGCGCCGCCCCCTGGATGTTGAATTGATGCACGCGGAGGCCCAGTCCCTGCTGGGGGAGCGCGATTTCAGTTCCTTTCGCGCATCCAGTTGCCAATCTACAACGGCCATGCGTAATGTGCAGCGTATCACTGTCAGTCGGCGCGGGCCCCTGGTGATGATTGATATCCAGGCGAATGCCTTTTTACACCATATGGTTCGCAATATCGCCGGCTCGTTAATGGCGGTGGGAAGCGGCAGGCAGGACAGGGGTTGGTTGGCTGAGGTGCTGGCACTGCGAGACCGCAACAAGGCAGCAGACACGGCCCCACCTCACGGCCTGTATCTGGTCAGGGTTGAGTACCCGGCGGAATATACCCTGCCGGAGCAGCTCATTGGCCCACTTCTGATGAGCAGTTGAAGACAGTCGCGGCGCTGTTCTGTTATCATGCGCGATTGTATTTTCTGTAGAAATCTGAGTATCACGTGACGCATACGCGTATCAAAATTTGCGGTATTACCAGGCCGGAAGATGCGCTGACGTCTGTGGAGTACGGCGCAGACGCCATCGGGCTGGTGTTTTATGCCAACAGTCCCCGTGGGGTGAGCATAGCCCAGGCCAAAAAGATTGTTGCGGCAGTGCCGCCTTTTGTTGCTATCGTAGCGCTGTTCGTCAACGAGTCCGCTGCCGTGATAAATGAGGTCCTGGAATCCCTTGCGGTAGATGTTATCCAGTTTCACGGAGATGAGTCGGCAGAATTTTGTCAGCAATTCAAGCGCCCTTTTATCAAGGCGGTCAGGGTCAGGCCCGGGCTCGATTTAGCCGCGGTTTGTAGGGGTTACGCCGCCGCTCGCGGCATTTTGTTGGACGCCTGGCAGGAAGGTGTACCAGGTGGTACTGGCAAGTCATTTGACTGGCAGTTGGCCCCTACAGAGTTGCCCCTGCCCATTGTTCTGGCGGGTGGATTGAACAGTGAAAATGTCGCTGCTGCGATTGGCCTGTTGCATCCGGCTGCGGTCGATGTCAGCGGTGGGGTGGAGTTGTCACCCGGCATCAAGGACGCAGCTAAAATTAAGACGTTTATAGCGGCAGTGCGAGCCGCCGACCCACACTAGATGGAAAGAGAAATGAACAGTAAAGCAGTAAAGCCAGACTATGCCAGTGTGCCCGATATCGACGGTCGCTTTGGACTATACGGTGGCAAGTTTGTGTCGGAGACCCTGATGTCCGCCCTGGCAGAACTGGAAGAGTTGTATACCCGGTTGTCGAGTGACGCGGCGTTTCAACAGGAACTGGATGACGATCTGGCACATTATGTGGGGCGCCCTTCACCGCTGTACGAAGCGGTTCGCTGGTCCGATCAAATTGGTGGCGCGCGTATTTTTTTGAAACGGGAAGACCTCAACCACACCGGTGCCCACAAGGTGAATAACACCGTGGGCCAGGCGCTGTTGGCAAAATATATGGGCAAGCCCCGGGTTATCGCTGAGACCGGTGCGGGCCAACACGGTGTCGCCACCGCCACTATCGCTGCGCGCTTGGGTCTGGAATGCCAGGTTTTTATGGGCGAGAACGATATCAAGCGGCAGACACTCAACGTCTACCGCATGCGTTTACTGGGTGCAGATGTTATTCCAGTGACCTCCGGCTCCAAAACTCTGAAGGATGCCATGAACGAGGCCATGCGCGACTGGGTGACCAATATAGATACCACCTACTACATCATTGGCACAGTGGCCGGCCCCCATCCCTATCCGCTATTGGTGCGTGATTTTCAATGTATTATCGGCCGTGAAGCGCGCACCCAGTCACTGGCCCAGGTTGGCAAATTGCCGGATGCACTGGTCGCCTGTGTAGGGGGAGGCTCCAATGCCATTGGTTTGTTTCACCCCTTCCTGGAAGATGAATCTGTGGCCATGTACGGTGTTGAAGCCGGTGGGCTGGGGGTTTCCACTGGTGAACACGCTGCGCCACTGCAGGTGGGTACCCCGGGAATCCTGCACGGCAACAGAACCTATTTAATGCAGGATGACGACGGACAGATACTGCATACCCATTCCATTTCTGCCGGTCTCGACTATCCCGGTGTAGGGCCGGAGCACGCGTGGCTCAAGGATGTAGGGCGGGTCAATTATGTTGACGCCGACGATGAGGAGGCGCTGCGCGCATTTCATACCCTGACCCAGGTAGAGGGTATTATGCCCGCCCTGGAAAGCAGTCATGCCCTGGCCTACGCAGAAAAATTGGCAGCCACAATGAGCCCCCAGCAGATGATTATTGTCAACCTGTCCGGGCGGGGTGACAAAGACATCCATACGGTTGCCCAACTCGATGGCATAGAGATTTAGGGAGAGTATTCAATGAGTCGTATTGCCAGTCGTTTTAAAGCCTTGAAAGAACAGGGCCGCAAGGCACTGATTCCCTATTTCGTAGCCGGAGATCCGGGCATGGAGATGACGGTGGCGCTTATGCATCGACTGGTCGCCGCCGGCGCTGATATTCTGGAACTCGGCATTGCCTTTTCTGACCCCATGGCAGAGGGGCCGGTTATCCAACTGGGCCATGAGCGCGCCCTGGCCAACGGTGTCAGCCTGAAAGAGACTCTGGAGTTTGTGCGTCAGTTCCGTGAGCGAGACCAGGATACGCCGGTATTACTCATGGGCTATGCTAATCCGGTGGAGCATATGGGCTATGCCCGCTTTGCCGATGAGGCATCCAAAGCCGGTGTAGATGCTCTATTGACCGTTGATATTCCCCCGGAAGAGGTTGCCCAGGTGAGCGTTGAATTACACCGGGTTGGTATGGATAATATCTTTCTCATCGCACCCAATACCCCGGAGCCGCGGATTGACCGAATTGTAGGGCAGGCCAGTGGTTTTATTTATTATGTATCCCTCAAAGGTGTGACCGGTGCAGGCCATTTGGATGCCGCCGAAGTAGCCGAGCGCGCGCAGTTGATCCGTGCGCATACGGACTTGCCCCTGGCCGTGGGTTTTGGTATCAAGGACGCTGAGTCTGCGCGTGCGGTGGTAGGTGTAGCCGACGGTGTTGTGGTGGGCAGTGCCCTGGTGAATGCCATGGCCAAAGCAATAGAGGACGGCGGTAACTTTGACTCGGCCATGGATGCGGCGGTGTCACTGTTAAAGAAAATCCGCGAGGGTATTGATACACTACACTAATTCGTCCCGGCACGTTTATAATGGGCTGATCATTACGGGGAATGTCATGAGTTGGATCGATAAGATTTTGCCATCCGGTGTGCGTCAGGGTGAGGGTGGGTCGCGTGCTAGTGTCCCCGAGGGCTTGTGGAAAAAATGTGTGAAATGCGAGGCGGTGCTGTACCGTCCCGACCTGGAGCGCAATGATGATGTCTGCCCCAAGTGCGACCATCACATGCGTATTGGCGCCCGCAGGCGCCTCGATGTCTTCCTCGACGAGGCGGGCAGAGAGGAAATCCTGACCGACATAGAGCCCATCGACAGGCTTAAGTTTAAGGATAAAAAGCGCTACCGTGACCGTTTGTCAGCGGCGCAAAAAGCGACCGGCGAAAAAGATGCCCTGATTGCCATGCGTGGAACATTGCAGGGCCTGCCAGTGGTTGTGGTGGCGTTCGAGTTCAAATTTCACGGCGGCTCTATGGGCTACGCTGTGGGAGAAAAGTTTACCCGGGCCGCGCAACTGGCCCTGGCCGAGAGAATACCTTTGGTGTGTTTTTCTGCCTCCGGTGGCGCCCGTATGCAGGAGGCGCTTATCTCCCTGATGCAGATGGCTAAAACCAGTGCGGTCATCGAGCGCATGAAGCAGGAGAGCGTGGCCTACATCTCGGTGATGACAGACCCTATTTACGGCGGTGTTTCTGCGTCTCTGGCCATGTTGGGTGATATTAATATCGCCGAACCCGATGCCAGGGCGGGCTTTGCCGGGCCGAACATCATTGAGCAGACCATACGGCAAAAGCTACCCAAGGGTTTTCAGCGCAGTGAGTTCCTGCTGGAACACGGCGCTATAGACATGATTGTTCACCGCAATAATATGCGCGACACTATTGCTCGGCTATTGTCGAAACTTTCCCACGCTCCGTTTGTGGAAGATAAAGAGGAAGTGGTGGAGGCTGAAGCTGTAGAACCTGAGGTGGATGAGTAATACAACTCTCGCTCAGTGGTTGCAGCGCCTGGAATTACTCCACCCCCGTGAAATAGAGTTGGGTCTGGATCGAATTACAGCTGTTGCCAATAACATGCAATTACTGCCGTTGAAGCCGCAGGTGATTACGGTGGCAGGTACCAATGGCAAAGGTTCTACGGTTGCAGTATTAGAAGCCGTCCTGGCCGAGATGGGCTGTGTGACGGGTTCCTGTACCTCACCGCACCTCCTACATTTCAATGAGCGTATTCGGATTGCCGGCCTCGCTGTTGAAGATGAAGAAATAATCGCCGCATTTGAGCAGATAGATACAGCCCGGGGTGAAATTTCTCTCACGTATTTTGAGTTTGCCACACTGGCTGCGCTGGTGATCTTTGCTCAGCGAACAGTCGACGTGGTTATTTTGGAAGTCGGGCTGGGTGGCCGCCTGGATGCAGTTAACATGGTTGATGCTACCGTGGCCGTTATCACCAGTATCGATCTGGATCATCAGGAGTGGTTGGGAGACACCCGGGAACAGATCGCCCGTGAAAAAGCCGGTATCCTGCGAGCCGGGAAGAGTGCGGTTATAGCGGACACCAGAGTGCCGATGTCCCTGCGAGATACGGTACGGGAGTTGGAGTGTCAGGCGTACTATAGTGGTGAAGATTATACCATTGAGCATTGTGACAAGACCTGGCAGGCGCAGTTGTGTAAGCTCGACGGCCAGTGCAGACAACTACCGGAAATGCCGTTAACTGCTGTGCTGCCAGACAACATTTGTGCCGCCTTACAGGCGCTGCTGCTGCTGGGGCGGGAGTTTAGCGACCCGCAGTTGTTTCGGGCTCTGCAGGGTATGCGCCTAAGAGGCAGGCGAGAGCTGCAGGTGATAGCGGGGCGTGAGTACCTCTTGGATGTTGCACACAACCCTGCTGCAATAAATAAATTACTTGAATATATAGACGTAACACCTTGTAATAAAAAGACTATTGCTCTATTTTCAGCAATGGCTGATAAAGATTATGGCGCGATGACGGGTGCCTGTGCCGGACGCTTTGATGCCTGGTTTACCGCCGATCAACCGGCCAACCCGCGGGCGGCCAGGGGTTCGGATATCGCCGCACAATTGCGCGAGCAGGGTGTGGAGATGATTAGTGTGAGCAAGAACATTCGTCAGGCATTCCGGCGCGCTCAGCGTGTGATGGACGAGGGCGATCGCCTGGTAGTGTTTGGCTCATTTTATACGGTGGCAGATGTGATGCCGCTATTGGAAAAAGACAGCGGCAAGGGGTAGTGGCAAAATAATGAACGATATCCTTAAACAGAGGCTGATAGGGGCGCTGATACTGATTGCGCTGGGGGTGGTTTTCTGGCCGATTATCTTCGTCGAGAAGGGCGCCAAATCACTGGATGAAGCGGCCCATATTCCGATGAGGCCAAGTGTCGACACAACACCCCTGGTACCGCCCAGCAAAGAGGGGCTGAGGGAGTCCCCACAGATAGAGGCCAACTTGGCGTTGGAACTTGCAGAGCTACCACCGCAGCCTGTATCGGTGGCAGTGGATGACAAGCCGGTAGAGACGTCGGTAAAGCCGCCTGTCAAAACGCGAACCGAAGCGCCGGTGAAACCTGCTATCGATGCCGATGGCGTCCCCATTGGCTGGATTCTACAGGTGGCCAGTGTTGGCAATGCAGGCAAGGCTGAGGAATTGCGCAAGCGACTCATCGAGATGGGCTACAAGGGCTATGTTAAAAAGATCAAGACAGGAAACTCTGTGCTGCTGCGTGTGTATGTCGGGCCCAAATTTGAACGGGAACGGCTGGAGGCAATAAAGCCCAAAATCGATGCGGAGTTTAAGGTCGATTCGATGGTCCGGCGCTATATTCCGTGAAGATCACCACTTTCTTTAGGTTCAGCACAGCGTTTTGCTCTGGTAGAATCATGCACAACAAGCTAACGACAACAGGGTATTGGGTTTGATCGTGAATTGGACAGTCCTGAACTGGATTGATTGGACGATTATTGCAGTTTTGAGTGCATCGACTCTGCTGAGTTTGTGGCGTGGTTTTGCGCGGGAAGCACTGTCCCTGGCTGGTTGGGTTGCCGCCTTTATTTTGTCTAACCTCTACGCCGATGAGCTGTCGGTATTGTCGGTAGACTTGATCGACAATGAATCGGCGCGCTATGTGGCTGCATTTGCGGTGTTGTTTGTCGGCGTATTGCTGTTTTTCAATTTGCTGGGATTGCTGGTCAAGCAATTGATCCACTTGACTGGGCTGAGTCTGCTGGACCGACTGCTGGGCACCGTCTTTGGTTTTACCCGGGGTGTCATTGTGTTGCTGGTTTTTATTTTTATAGCCAGGCAAATAATGCAGCCAGACTCTCAGCAGGTACTGCAGGAGTCTCAGCTGATGCCACATTTGGATATGTTAATGCAGTGGACGCAGTCAATGTTCGGTAAGATGAATATCAGTAGCGCCCTGGATCCAACGCTGTTGGACAGTGTTGTTGTACCAGAGATTTCAATTTAGACCGCAAGGTCATGAGTACGAGGTGTATTGAGAATGTGTGGCCTGGTTGGATTAGTCGGTGGTTCCAATGTTGCTCCTGAAATCTACGATGCGTTGACGGTGCTTCAACACCGCGGTCAGGATGCCGCGGGAATCGTAACGTTTAACGGTGGCAAGTTTAGCCTGCGCAAAGGCGTGGGGTTGGTGCGCGATGTTTTTCGCCAGCACCATATGCAGCGTCTGGAAGGCTCCATCGGTATGGGGCATGTGCGCTATCCGACAGCAGGCAGTTCGGGCCCGGCTCTGGCCCAACCTTTTTATGTCAATTCGCCCTACGGTATCGCCCTGGCGCATAACGGCAATCTCACCAATGCTGAACAGCTGTCCAAAGAAGTGTTTCAGGACGACTTACGTCATCTCAATACCGATTCAGATTCCGAGGTGCTGCTCAATATTTTCGCCCATGAGTTGCAAAGCCTGGGTAAGCTAAGCCCCGAGCCCGATGATATTTTTAAGGCGCTAGAAGCTGTTTACCGTCGCTGCAAGGGCGGTTACTCGGCCATAGCTTTACTGGTCAACTATGGCATCGTGGGTTTTCGCGACCCCTTTGGTATTCGCCCGCTGGTAGTGGGGGTGCGCGAGGGAGTAAACGGGAAAGAGTATATGCTCGCCTCTGAAAGTGTCGCCCTGGACCAACTTGGGTTTACCCTGATCAATGATGTCGCCCCCGGCGAAGTTGTCTATATCGATATGGAGGGTGTTTTGCACCGGAAGCAGTGCGCTCCGGATGCGGTGCTGCAGCCTTGTATTTTTGAGCATGTGTATTTCGCCAGGCCCGACTCCCTGATGGATGGCGTATCGATTTATAAAACCCGTATGCGTCAGGGTGAGGCGCTGGCAAAAAAGATTCTCAAGGAACGCCCCGATCACGACATCGACGTGGTGATTCCCATTCCCGATACCAGCCGTATAGCGGCGCAGTCCATGGCGTACAATCTGGGTGTTAAATTCCGCGAGGGTTTAATGAAGAACCGCTATATAGGGCGGACATTTATCATGCCCGGGCAGAGTCAACGCAAAAAGTCTGTGCGCCAGAAATTGAACCCCGTACCGCTGGAGTTCAAGGGTAAAAATGTCATGCTGGTGGACGACTCCATTGTGCGCGGCACCACCTGCCGCCAAATTATAGAAATGGCCAGGGAGGCCGGGGCCAGGAAGGTCTATTTTGCCTCGGCGGCACCACCTGTGCGTTATCCCAATGTCTACGGCATCGATATGCCCACGGCCAAGGAGTTAATCGCGCACAATAGGACGGAGGATGAAATGTGTGAGCTTATCGGCGCGGACTGGCTTGTGTTTCAGGACCTCGATGACCTTATTCAGTGCTCCCGCGACGGCAACCCTGATATAGAGCGATTTGATTGCGCAGTTTTCAATGGTGAATATGTAACCGGCGATGTCGATAAAACCTACCTGGATAGAGTGGAGTGGTTGCGCAATGATAAGGCCCAGGGCGAAAGGCGTGCCGAAGAAGGCGAGGCGGACGTGGTCGGCCTGCATAACGATGTTTGAGAGAAAGCCATGAGCAAAAAAAACGCAGATGATAATCTGGCGGGTGCGCATATGGACACGCTTGCAATTCGCGCGGGTATAGTCCGGACACCGGAGGGCGAACACTCAGAGCCCATATTTATGACCTCCAGCTATGTGTTCAAAAATGCAGCTGCAGCGGCCGCAACTTTTTCCGGCGAGATGGCGGGCAATGTTTATTCTCGCTATACCAACCCAACGGTTCGAACCTTTGAAGAGCGCCTGGCTGCTCTGGAGGGCGGCGAACAGGCTGTCGGGACAGCCTCTGGCATGTCGGCAATTCTCAGTACCTGCATGGCCCTGCTAAAAGCGGGAGACCATGTGGTGTGCTCACGGGACGTTTTTGGCACGACCACAAACTTGTTTGGCAAGTACCTGGCCAAATTCGGAGTAGAGGTCAGCTTTGTCGCGTTACTTGACTTTGACGTGTGGCGAGATGCTATTGCGCCCAATACCGCCATGCTGTTTATAGAGACGCCCTCCAACCCGCTGTGTGAGGTAGCAGATATGGCGAAGATGTCAGCCCTGGCAAAGGAAAACAATTGCCTGTTGGTTGTCGACAACTGTTTTTGTACGCCTGCGCTGCAAAAGCCATTGGCCCTGGGTGCCGATATCGTCGTGCATTCGGCGACAAAGTATCTGGACGGGCAGGGCAGGTGTGTAGGTGGAGCTGTTGTTGGGTCCAGTGAGCTAATGGAAGAAGTTGTAACATTTTTGCGTACCTGCGGCCCCACCATGAGCGCCTTTAATGCCTGGGTATTTCTCAAGGGCCTGGAGACTCTACGTCTGCGTATGGATGCCCACAGTCGCTCGGCACTGGATATCGCCAGCTGGTTAGAGCAACACCCCTGCGTAGAGAAAGTATTTTACTGCGGGCTGGAATCACACCCGGGCTTTGATCTGGCAAGCCGACAGCAAACAGCGTTTGGCGGTGTGCTCTCCTTTCGGGTAAACGGTGGTCGCGAGCAGGCCTGGAAATTTATTG
>JAUVBI010000255.1 GCA_030591305.1 Pseudomonadota bacterium | reverse complement strand
TGAAGGATGGCACGATACTTACACCCACCTTATTACTGAAGAGCGGTACATTGGCGCCTGTATGCTCTTCATAGGGGAAACTATTAGTGGCATAGTTAACCGCCAGAGTGCTCCCCTCGGGTGTTTTTATGCGGGCGAGCTTTCCCGGTGTGTAGATGGAAATGGGGTATTGGGCGAACAGGCTTTCATTGGGAACGATCTGGGCGGCCTGGGCGTGATCGGCGGTGACCAGAATGAGTGTGTTGGGATTTTTGGCTGCGAAAGCGAGGGCACTGGCCAGGGCTTCATTTAATTGTTCCAATTCTCCAATTGAGCCGCAGGGTTTGCGTTCGTGGGATGCCTTGTCGATTGAGGCGGATTCGATCATCAGGAAAAACCCCCGGTCATTATCGTGCGAAAGGTGGCTCAGGGCTGCCTCTGTCATGTCCTTCAGGCTGGGAGTTCCTGCAAATTCGGGGTTTGTTTCGCAACTCATGGGAGCGGGCAGTGTCACTTCACCCAAATACCGGTGTATATAGTGCAGCAAACTTGGCTCCGGGTCCTCGGCTGTCCGTCCGTTCTCGCCCCGTAAACGCACCGGCATAGTGCTGGGAGAAAACAGGCCCAGTAGCCTACGCTCGGTCGTTGCAGTGTTAAGTCCTGCCGTTGTGGTGACTATTTGAAAGCCATTGTTTCTGGCGGTGTCTGCCACTGAAGCGGTACTACCTTCAGCGGCCATGGCGAAGTGTTTCATGCCACCGCCCAAAATAACGTCCAGGCCTGATTCGGCCAGTTGTTCCGAAATCGAACCGGGCCCGCCCTGGGACTTTCTCTCCTCCAGGCAGTTGCCCAGAAAGATATCTTTGTAGGTGATGTCGAGCATTGTCTCAGGATTTTCACACAGGCGCAGGCTGATGTGTGCTGCAAACGATGCCGGCGTTGCATCGGTAACACTGGCAGTGGAGACAATGCCTGTTTTGTAGCCGGCAGCTTCTGCCATTTCCACGATGGTGGGAATGGCCTGGTTGTCACCTGCTGTTGTGGCAATACGGCCGCGACTGGTAAGCACGCCTGTGGCCATGGTGGTGGCTGTGTTAGCCGAGTCCGCCACATAAACGGCTTTGCCGCCCACCTTATCCTCAATGGTGAGAACCTGTGCAGTGGAGCGCAGGGGCAACTCGTCAAGCAACAGCCTTCCCGCAGCCCCCTTCAGGTAGTTTCTGGCGATGGTGATTTGCTGGTCGTCCATGCCGTCACCGATGAGTAGAATTACATGGCGTGGCTGTTCCGCAGAGCTTGTGGTGTCCGCTTGCTGAGCCAGGGAGACAGGGGTGGTGAGTGCGGTGACGCAGGCCAGGCAGAGAATGCCGCGCACACGCCGTACGGTGTTAAGGAGCAACATTGATTTTGTCGCCTCCCAGGTTTTTCTCAACATACGGTCGATACATATTCTCGATGTGTTTGCGCTTCAGCTTCATGGTAGGTGTTAACAGGCCGTTCTCAATTAACCACTCCGGGGTCACAAAAACCTGGGCGACTTTTTCCCAGGCGGGTAGTTCTTCGTTAACCTCGATGAGTAAATCTAGAAGCTTGCCTTTTAGTGTAGCCTCATCCAGTTCGGTACCGGCCTCGGACAGAGTGGTCAGCAGCATGGGCTGGTCCAGGCCGTGACCCATAATGCAAAATTGTCCCAAGTCATCGCTGCGGCCAAAAAGATTTTCAATGCGGCTGGGACGTATAAACTTCCCTTTGGACGTCTTAAACACCTCGCTGACACGCCCGGTTACCCAGAGATTTCCATCTTCATCAAACTTGCCGGCATCGCCGGTCATATACCAGCCGTCTACCAGCACTTCGGCTGTTTTTTTCGGTTCGCGATAATAGCCCTTCATCAGACCCTTGCTGCGAAACATAATTTCATTGTCATCAGACAGTTTGACTTCTACGCTTTCCGACATGGGGTGACCCAGACAGCCTGATATGGGAGTGTCGTTATGTATCCAGCCCACGCCATGAATAAAATTCTCGGTCATGCCGTAAGCGTCCCTGAGAATAATGCCCATACCCATAAACCAGTCCTGCACGTCCTTGGAGCAGGGGGCGGAGCCGGTCAATATGATACGGGCAGAGCCGAAGCCGAGGTGTTGGGCCACGCCTTGTTTTTGTTCTGCGGTGAGTTGCGCTTGGGCCTCGGGGGGAATAGCTGCATCTACGCTCTCTTTGAATTTCACCCAGAGTCTGGGAACAGCGAAGAAGAAGGTGGGTTGAACGGAACGTATTTCATCGCCAAACGTTGCCAGGCCTTCAGAAAAGGAGATACTGCCATTGCAATACAGGGCTGCCATCTCAACCACGATGCGCTCAGCTGCATGGGACATGGGCAAAAAGGAGAAGAACCGGTTATCGGGGCCGGTCATGCGTAAACCCTGCGTTAAATCGGGAACCACGTGTCCGGGAGTCTGGTACATATGCATAACGCCCTTGGGGTTGCCCGTTGTCCCCGAGGTATATAGCATAGTGAAGATGTCTTCGGGGTCGGGGATGGGAGATTCCGTGTAGGGTTTGTACTCTGCAATGATCTTTTCAAGACTGGTGCTGCATTCCACGGTGCAGCCCAACATGGCAACTCTAGGTATATTTGCAGGCACAGCTTCGTCAACTCTGGCGGCCTGATCGAACTCCCCTACAAACAATAGTACAGTTTCGCTGTGCTCAAAAATATACTGGGCAGACTCGACGTCCTGGCCGGGGTACAGGGGTACGCTGATGTGTCCACTGAGCATAATGGCCAGGTCTACAATGACCCAGTCTTTGCTGTTGCCGGACCAGATGCCAATACGACTGCCGGGCTCCAGGCCCTGTGCGCGAATATAGCTGGTGATTCGCCTGACCGCGTCGGCAATCTCGCGCCAGGTGTACTCTGTCCACTCCAGCTTATTGGGCTGGCGCAGGAAAACATGATCGGGCGTTTCTGCCTCCCATTGGTACATCATTTCGAGGGGCGAGTTGACGGCTGTTGTGCTCATAGTGTTTCTCCAGGTGAAGCAAGCGGCTTCATTCAAAAGCGAGCCTAGAATGGAATAACTGTATACCCTTCTGTTTGTAGCCGAACATGAGCGGTCATGGCGGAGAGCGCCATGGTCACCGCTGGATTAAGCTCCTCGGAGGCAATTTTCATGTAGGCGGCAGATTGTCCGCAGAGGTAAATATCTACACCGGCTGCCCCCAATTGGTTTAGCAGCGCTGTATTGGGATTAGACTCCTGATAGCGCTTTTTATAGCCCTCGTCGCCCAGTAAATCTTTGCTGGCTGGTCCGTGTACGATGAGGGCAAATTTAATATTCTTCGCCTCAATGCCATTGCGCGCATGCATATTAAGAAAGCGGGCAGCCGATACCAGGCTGCGGTTTATATCCTCGGGGAAATCCCCTGTAACCGAGACACCCATGGTCACTTTGTAGTGGGTGTCTTTTTGCAGGTTGTAAGACCCTTCCGGTACTTCAAATACAGGGCCAAAATCTTTGATTATGGGCCCTGTTGGTGGGCCGGCGGCATAACTGGTTGTCGCCAGAAGAATAATTGGCAGGCACAGTATTAATTTTCTAAACATGGTGGGCTTACTCCATCGGAAACATTGGCATGGGAGTAAAGCATAACTGTATTAATGAAGCAAAACAGGCATTGATTTATCTCGACCACAGCCCTGTTGTTAGCTGCCAAGCAATAGCCATGCAGTAATCAAAACCAGCATTGCCAGGGGATAGTAACTGGCTTTATCAAATAGTCCGGCGGCATTTTGACCATCTTTTGATTTCCACAAGTGGATGGCGGGGCCCAGTAATAGAAAATAGCCAATTGCCAGGCTGGCCAGGGTAAATGATAAGCCCAGAGTGGCAGGCGAGAATATGGGAAAAAAAGCACTAATGAGTAGCGCCAGAATTGCGGCCAGTAATATGACATTGGCGGCTACCGTCGCGCCAAAACGGGCGGGAATAGTTCGGGCGCCGATGCGCTTGTCCTCCTCCACATCATTCCAGTCTGCCGGAATATTTTGTCCACTCACTTCCCACAGGAAGACCCAGGCAAAAATGAGCAGTAAGAAATCTGGCCGGGGGGAACTATCAACGGCGAGTACGGCTGCAATTGGCCCGCAGGCCTTTACCACGCCACTGAGCAGGATGCGCCAGTGTGTCACCTTCAATAATTTACAGTATGCAATTTCGAAAATGCAGCCAATACCCAGGA